>DASWIG010000834.1:0-4742 GCA_036397835.1 Thermoanaerobaculia bacterium | reverse complement strand
TGGTTGGTGATCTGACGCTCCATCCACTCGAGGGCGGCGTCGAGGCTGGATTGCGTCACGCGGTAGCCCAGCTTCTGCGCGTCGAGCAGCATGTGGACGGCGTAGGCGGTGGCCCAGTACGCGGGCTCCGACGAGCCCGGCCAGTAGGCGAAGCCGCCCGCCGGCGTCTGCATCGACAGCGCCCGGTCGACGCCCGACTGCACCATGGCCTCGAGCTCGCCCGTCGCCGCCAGCTCCGGCGCCAACGCCGGCAGCAGGCTCCCCAGGTAGAGCAGCGGACGGGTGGACGACGTGGTCTGCTCGAGGCACCCGTAGGGGTAGCGCACCAGGTGGTCGAGGTGGCCGAGGGCGTCGGCATAGGGCTGGTTGGTCACCCACAAGGTCGACTTCTCGGACAGCGGCAGCCAGCCCTCGAGGTAACGCGTCACGTCGTTCTCGCCCTGGGTCAGGGCGATGCGCTGCACGTTCCGCGTCTTGGGGCCCGCGGGCAGCAGCGGCACCTCCACCTCCTCGCGCGACGTCAGGTCGCCCGAGCGCACCTCGACCTCGAGCCTGGCCGCCCCCACCGGCTGCCGCGCCCGCAGCCGGAAGACCGCCACGTCGCCTTCGCCGTCGGCCAGCGTCAGCCCGGTGCGGACGTTGCCGAGGATCTCGACCGGATCGCCGCCGCCGTCAGAACCCTGGAAGCCGGGGACCGGCGCCGCGGACGCCCGGATCGACACCGCCACCTCCCGCTCGGCGCCCGAGACGTTGGTCACGAAGACCGGGACGCGCACGTCGTCGCCCATGGTCAGGAAGCGGGGGAGCGTCGCCTGGACGACGAGGGGATCGCGCACGGTGACCCGGGCGTCGGCGTGGCCCATCTTCTCGGGGCCGGCGGTGACCGCCATCACCCGCAGGGCGCCGCGGTACTGCGGCACGTCGAAGCCCACCTTCAGCCGCCCGTTCGACGGCACCTCGAGCAGCCCCGACCACAGCGCCACCGGCTTGATCGGCTGCACCCGGCCGAGGGCGCCGCCGACGTCGCCCGCCGACGTCGAGGCCGGCGTGCCCGGCGGCACCAGCAGCGTCCAGCCCACGGTCTCGAAGGTCTCGACGCCGAGGGCGCGGCGGGCGAAGATGGCGGGGAACGGGTCGGGGCTCTCGAAGCCGGTGAGCGACAGGATCCCTTCGTCCACCGCCGCCAGCGTCGCCCAGGTCTGCGCCTCGACCTCGCCGAGGTCGAGCTCCACCGTGAGCCGGGAGCTCGAGCGCACCTCCGCGGGCGCCGTCAACGCCACCTGATGGGTGAGCTCGGTGGGCTCGATGGTCACCGAGGCGACGCCGAAGGCGCGCTCCGGTACGTAGCCTTGCGGCGATTCGAGGTGCGGGTCCTTGACCAGGAAGGCGCTCACGTAGACGTTGGGGACGAACGCGCGCGGCGTGAACGTCCACGTGGCGCGCCCGGCCTCGACCTGGCGCCAGTCGCCGGCGACGATCTCGTCGGTCTCGGCGGTGAAGAGCAGGCGCCCCGGGTAGGGCGCTTCGAAGCTCACCGTCAGCTCGCGGCCGACGCGCGCGGCCTCCGGCGTCTCGAGCGCGATCCAGGTGGCGCGGCCCGGCGCCGGCGTGCGGTCGCCCTCCTCGGGCTGGTACCAGTACCAGCGCCCGCGGCCCTCGAGCTCGAGGTCGGTGCGCGCGGCGCCCGCGCGCGAGCGCACCAGGAAGCCGGCGGCGTCGGACTGGGGCTTGAAGTCGACGCGGAACTTGCCGCCGGCGACCTGGGCCGTCCGCCGCTCCTCGGTCACCGGACGCTGCTGCTGGCGGTTGGTCCAGTGGCCCGCGGCCTGGTCGAAGTACCAGCCGTACTCCGTGACCAGGCGCACCAGCTCGACCTCGACCAGCGGCACGTCGGTCACCGGCCGCCCCTCCCAGTCGACGGTGACGCCGTCGACGACGAGCGCGTCGCCGGCCTTGACCTGGGACGCGCCGCTCGACAGGCCGAGGTAGAAGCGCGCCGGGTGGACCGGGACGTCCGCGCGCCCCACCGTCGTCCGTCCGCTGCCGGACTCGAAGACGGCGGCGCGCGCCACCAGCCGCGCCGGCCCCGCGAAGCCGCCGGCGCGTCCGCCGCCCGGGCAGGCGAGGACGGAGGCGCCCTGGTCGTCGAGGGTGCCGCTCGCCGTCCCCAGGGTGACGCCGCGCTGCGGCCCTTCGCCGGGGCTCCACACGCCGTAGTGGAAGTTGCCGTTTTGCGGCGGCGAGAAGTCGCCGGGCTCGAGGTCGCAGCGCAGCTCGACGCGGTGGTTCTTGGGCACGCCGCCGAAGAGGTAGCGCGCCGCCACCGCCACCCGCGCGTCCTCGCCGAGCAGGTAGGCGTCCTCCTGCGGCGCCGCCTCGACCTCCATGCGCTCGGGCACGAACTCCTCGACCTGGAAGGCCTGCTGCCCCACGCGCACGCTCGCCACCTCGAGCTGGAGCTCGTAGCGGCCGGTGGTGGCGAAGTCGGCGAAGGGCAGGTCGAGGGTCACGTAGCCGGCCGCGTTGGTGGCCAGGGTGTGACTGCGCGTGACCTTGCCGCGCGGGTCCACGAGCTTGGCCTGCACCGGCATGCCGGCCTGCGGCGCCCGGTCGTCCTCGCCGCGGACGATCGCCGCCAGGTGCGCCGTCTCGCCGGGACGGTAGACGCCGCGCTCGCCGTAGACCGCGGCGCGGTACTTGCGCCCGCCGCGGTAGGGCTCGCCGGCGATCCGCTCCTCCTGGACCTCGGTCTTGAGGTCGGCGAACTTGAGGTAGGTGAGGTCGTTGGCCCGCGACGCCACCAGGGCGAACGGCGGGCTCGGGTCCACCGGGTCGGGCGGCGGCGCCAGCCGGCACTCGCCCTGGCCGCCGGTGCGGCAGGTCGCGAGCACGAAGCCGCTCTTCCTGACGAGCCGGATCTCGACGCCGCGCACCGGCTGCAGCGTGTCGACGTCGAGGGCCCACGCCGCCACCTCGCCGCCGGCGGCGCGCTTGGCCACAAGCTGCAGGTCGGTCAGCAGCACGCGGGCGGTGTCGCGCGAGCCGCGCGAGGCCACCTGGAGCTCGAGCAGCCCGCGCACGTTGGGCGCCACGTAGGTCGAGAGGTCCACGTACGAGGTCGTCTCCGCGTCGTCGGGGCCGGAGAGGGGCAGGGTGGCGCGGTGGATCAGGTCGCTCTCGCGCTCGTCGGCCTGCTCGCTCTCCTCGTCGCTCATCCAGAACACCAGGTTCTCGGGCGGCACGTGGCGGATCGTGAGCTGCGCCTGCTCGACGTTCATGTGGCGGATGGGCAGGAGCTGCCAGGCGTCGCGGGGCAGGTAGCGCCCCTGGGAGACGAAGCTCACCTTCGGGCTGCGCGCCGGGATCTCGAAGCTGGTCTCGTAGAGGTTGGGCAGCACGCCGCCGTCCACGGTCTTGAGCCCGGCGGCGAGGCGCAGCGTGTAACGGCCGCGGTCGAAGTCGCCGAAGATGCGGAAGCCGCCGCGCCCGGGGGTGACGTTGAAGTCCACCGGCGGCTCGAAGCGGACGGCCTCGCGCGCCACGTGCTCGAGCGGCTCGCAGCGCGGCGACACGCTCCAGTACTCCCGCGCCACCTCGTCCCAGAAGCCGAAGCTGTGCGGGTCCTCCACCGCCTCGTCGTCGCAGACCACCTGCAAGTAGAAGCCGGAGTCGGATTCGGCACGGTAGACGGCGAGCACCTTCATCGCCGGCTCGCGCCCGAAGTGGACGGAGGCCGAGGCCGCGTCCGCCCGCCGTTCGCGGTCGACCGCGCTGCGCACGCCGGAATCGAGCACCAGGTCGAGCCGCGTCCCCGGCTGCAGCCCGGCGTTGGGCACGAAGACGTTGACGAGGTGCGGCGCGTCTCCCTGGGCGAAGCGCGCGTCGGCCACGCGGCGGGCCTGGTCGTCGGCGTCCACGAGCTCGAAGCGGGCGCGCCGCTGGACCTCCTCGGGACGGACGGCGCCGGTGAAGGTCAGCTCGACCTGCGCGTATCGGCCCTGGGCCCCGGTCCTCATCTCGACGAGGGCGACGCGCACGAACTCGAACGCCGGCGTCGTCACCTCGGCCGTCCACGCCCCGTCCGCCGGCGGGCGGAGGATCCCGTCCGCCCCCTCGACGGCCTCGAGCTCGACCTTGTACGTCGTCCCGGGCTTCAAGCCGCCCGCCGGCACGAACTGGAGCGTCGACATGTCCTGGAGGCTGAACGACCCCGCGACGGACGGCTCGAACGTCAGCACCGAATCGCTGAAGTCGCTCCCCCACTGCCGGTGCGAGAAGACCTCCTCCGGGAACTCGATCACCACGCGCACGGGCGCCGCGCCGGTGGGGCCGTCGAAGCGGATGCGGGGCTCCAGGGCCGCGGCGTCGGCCGCGGCGGCGGTGGCGTCGTCGGCTGGGGGAGGCGCCGGCTCCCGGCCGCAGCCGGCGATCGACAGGAGGGCGAGAACGAGGACGAGGAAGGCGAATCGCGCCAGACGCGTCATGGGGTGCTCCTTCGAGATGGGATCTGTCCCGGACATCATAGGCGAGTCTTACCGCGCCGCGTGACCGGCCGTGGGAGGCGTCGAGGCAGGGTGAGGGCGGATTGTGACGTCAATGTGGCGGGCGCCGATCGACGTCTCCCTCGACCTCCTCGACGCCGTCCACCGGCGGTGGGTCTTGCTGCTGCGCTCGCTCGGCCCGGACGACTGGGCGCGCACCCTGCGTCATCCCGACCACGCGCGTCCGCTGAGCCTCGACGA
>DASWIG010000833.1:0-4562 GCA_036397835.1 Thermoanaerobaculia bacterium | reverse complement strand
AGGGCCACGTGGGTCAGCGCCAGCCCCCACAGGGCCTCGCGGTCGCCCTCGTGCAGGCGCAGGGCCTCGCTGAAGTGGTGGCGGGCCTCGGAGAAGACCTTCGCGTCGTAGAGGCCCTGGGCGAGCGCGAGGTGGTTGGCGTAGCTCGGCGTCTGCTCGAGCCGGTAGCGCAGCAGGTCGACGGTCACCTTCTGCTCGGCGAAGCGCCGGAAGAAGCGGCGGACGGGCTCGAACTCGGGGTCGTGGACCTTCACCATGAAGAAGTAGACCCACTCGCCGAACGGCATCAGGATGATGAAGTACCAGTAGTACTTCGAGCCGCGCCGGATCGCGTCGATGAGCATCCACAGGCTGAATGCCTGCTGGATGATGAAGAGGACGCGGACCATGGCGCCCGGATCGTACCATCCGGACCCGGACGAGGATAGAATCCCGCGATGCCGCTCGTCACCTGCCGCGAGTGCGGCGAGACCGTCAGCGATCAGGCCCAGACCTGCCCGCACTGCGGCGCGCCCGCGCCCTGGAAGCAGGAGTTCAAGGGCTGGGACTTCGAATGGAAGAGCGCGTCCGGGCGGTGGTAGGCCATCCCTCACTTGTCGTCCCGGCGCAGACCGTCCCGACCGTAACGAAAGCGCTGAGGGACCGCTCCATGGTCGGTCAGCGATACGACGAAGAGCAGATCGAATTCGTGCTCTCCGATGCGGACGTTGTCGACACCGAGACGTCGAAGGATCTCGGGAACCGTGTCCGAGTGCCCGACCACGAGGTGGCGGCCGTTCTCGATGCCGCCCGCCGCGAAGAGCTCGTCGATCGCCGAATACTCCCGAACTTCCACCTGGAAGGTGTCGGCGGTAGGCCCAGCCGTCTGCCGGGCCCGCCGGGTGCGAGTGGAATGGACCTGGCCGATCTGGCTGGAGGCCAGGAGATCGGCGAGAGTCTCCGCCCGTTCAGCGCCCTCGGACGTCAAGGGAGGATCGTCCCCTTCTCCCTTCTCGGCGTGGCGAACGACGAAGACGGTGGCCCGCGCCGGCACCACGGCGACGTCGCCTTCCGAGACCGCGAAGAAAACGTTGCCGACGCTTTCGATCTTCAGACGTCCTGTCGCGTTGAGTGCAAAGGGAAGGGCTACGAGCTCCTGGCCGTCGTTCGAGGTGTCGACAAGGATAGGGATCGCCGAGCTTCCGTCTTCGGGAAGGACGTGCAGGTTCACCAGGTCCACGGAGACCGGTGGGTCTCTGGTGCCGGCAACCTCCCATTCGAGATAGAGCACACCTGCCTGCTGCGTTCCGGCGCCGGGTGCCGTGATCGCGAAAGGACCCGCCCCCTCGTGTACCGTGATGGTGGTCTCGTCGCTCGCGACGCCACCGCCGCCGCGATGGTCGTCCCGCGCCGTGACCCGGAAGCGCATGACACGGCTCAAGTTCGGCGGTTGTTCTCCGGAAGTCCACGAAAGCGCCGGATGGCCGGCGGTGCGTGGAAATGTCCGGGAAGGCGAGGGGAAAGGAGGAAGGGACCGGACGAGCGGCGACTGGCCATCGTCGGGGTCGACGAGGCGACGTTGGCTCCCGAGGTCGAGCTCTTCCCAGCAGTAGGTCAGGGCGTCGCCGTCGGGATCCTTGCCGGCCGCCGTCAAGGTGAACGGCGTGCCCTTCGGAATGACGTACGGGGGGTCTCCGGCGTCGACCTTGGGCGGTTCGTTGCCGGTGCGAACCGGCGGCGGGTGCGAGCCCGGTCCATTCTCCACGTGCTCGCGGATCTGGACAAGGCTCGCCGAGTGGAAGTATGCGTCGCTCGACGGCTGGAGGTTGTCCACGTCGCAGACGCCGGCGTAGCCCATGATCGTGGAGCCGCTGCCGGGCTCGTAGGCCGTGGCGTCGCTTCGGTGTTCGGACGAGCAACCCCCGGCGCTGCCATTGTAGGTGTGCGTGGCGCCGAACTGGTGGCCCAGCTCGTGTGCCACGTAGTCGACGTCAAAGACGGTCTGTCCTTGCGGCGAGGCGCTGGTCGCGCCGGTGCCTTTCTGGCGTGAGACGCCCGCTACGTTGAGGTTCGCCAGGCCGCGCCCGTCGCCGGCACTGAAGGTGTGGCCCACGTCGTAGTTCTCGTCGCCTATGAAGCAGTCGAGGGTGGTCTGCGACTGTTGAAGGAGAGCGTCCATGTCGTCGTTGTCGAACGGGTCGGTCCTTCCGTCGGTGAAGATCAGTTGGTCGTTGCCGGCGACGAGCTGGAAACGAATTCCGACCTCGCGTTCGTAGATCTCGTTGAGAGTGTTCACCGTGCGGGCGATGCGCAGCAGCACGCTCTCCACGGTGCGGCCGTTCGTGAACTCGCCGGTCGCGGCGATCGCGAGACGGTAGGTCCGGAGCTCACGGCCCGAGCTCAGGGGCGGTGGCGCGTCGAAACTTTCAGAGGCCACCGCGGCATCGTCCTCGACGAGACATTGGTGCCGCGGCGGTGTGTAGTCCGACAGGAACGCGCTGGTGTGGATGGAGGCGTCTTCCGTCGCGGCGATGATCACGTCGTCGCTCGGGAGATCCTCGGTCGAATCCGGGAAGAAGATCCGGCCTGTAACGCCCTCGGGAGACCTGTCGAAGCGGACCGTGACCGCGGGGTCGTCGACCTGCCGGCCCTCGAAGGTGCGGATCTGCGGATAGCGCGCCTCGAGGTCCGGCGCCAGGACCGGCGACGCGCGGACGCGGAAGGTCTGGGGGGGCTTGCCACGGGGCATCGGCAGCGGCACTTCCCAGACGGCGGGCGCCTCGGGCGCGGCCAGCCGTGCCGGCGGCACCCGGTCGAGGATCGCGTCGAGCGCCTCAGGGTCGAGGTCGTAGGTGCGAAAGTTCCGCGGGCCGTCCGGCGCCGCGAAGTCCGCCATCTCGGCCTGGGGGACGGCCACCTCTTCCCAGATAGCATTCGCGGAGCCGGTGGTCTGAGCCGGCGCCGGCTCGGCGATCAGGAAGCTTGACGTTGCCGCGGCTGCCAGAGCGTGGATGATCCACGTACGTCGCGAAGTTGCGTACGTCATCGTCGTCTCCCTTCAGTTCCTGGCCCCGAGCTTGTACGTCAGCGCCACGGCCCAACTGATGTCCCACTCTTGCTCCAGCGGCGGCTCCTCTAGCCCCTGTGGCACCGGATCGCCGAGCGCGAAGCCGCCCGCAAGCTCGGGGATCCGAATCGCCTGCTTGCCGACGGTGACGAAGAAGTCGTCCTTGATCGAGAGCGTCAGGCCGAGCATGTAGCCGAGGCTCAGGTCGGATTCGGGATTGTCGAGGTCGAGGACGGTGCCGGCGCTCACGTGCAGGTTGAAGGCCCTCTTGGGATCGACTCGTATGAGGCGAGTGTTGATCAGGAACAGAGGGTTGACTTGCCTGTCGCCGGAGTTCTCGAGACCGAATTGGGTTTGGAGCGTGTCGTCTTGTGGGTTCATCGGCGTACCGTTGTCGTTACGGGCGGACACGAACGCGAAGTCGCGCTCCTCGGCTTCCGAGGCTCCGATGCCGCCCGAAATCGAGAAGTGCGACGGACACTCGACGGTGATCAGTGCCTCGACGGACTTGGCCTTGGCCGGATCGGAAATGGTACGGTCGATGCGGGTTACCTTGTACTCGAAAGTTTTGTTCTTGAAATACGGATATCCGCAGGCAACCACGATGGTCTTCTGAAAGGCGTCAGCGGTCGTGACGTCGGCAAGTACCCGATCAGAGTCGCGAAGGTTCTTGACGAGCTGCGCGAATCCCTTCTGGGCCTCGCTGCCCGGCGCGATGCTCGCCAGCGCTGTCAGAAGCTTTGGGGCCTTTCCCTTCAGGTCCTGATAAAGAACGTAGTTGACCAGCGGTGGCTCCGTGTTGATCCACTCCGAGAAGGCAGACGATTTCAAGATGGGCAGCTCTTCGAGCTGTCGGATTATGTCCTCGATCTTCTTCCGGTGCTTGCCGACTTCGGCTGCGCTCGGCCAAGAGTTGGCCTTGATTTCGGTCTCGAGGGCCGCCCGTTCGGCCCTGACCTTGGCGGCCAGGGCTGTGCCGCCATCATCCAAGCTGAGTGTTTGATCGGACGAAGTCACGAGCTTTTCAATGCTGGCCAGACGCTGAGACAACACGCGGCTGCTCTCCTCCGCCAGGGCCACGAGCCCGCCGATCATGGTCGATTCCGTGCTCAGACAGCTCTGAATGTCGTCGACGATCTCCTGGATCGTAGCCTCCTCCTTGTCTACGACTGCTTCCGATTCAGGTTCTGGCGGTATGGGGGGTGGTGGTGCGACCGCGGGCGCCTCGGGCAGGTCTGGGATGAAGCCGACCAGCGACAGGTCGGGCCCGTCGGTGAGCCGGACGTCGAGACCGATCGCGATCTCGTAGCGCAGCCGGTTGACGTTGACGAGCTCGAGCGTGACCGGCCCTTTGATGACGTCAGGCTTGTCGGCTCGGCGGATGGACAGGTCGATCTTCTGCGTCGGAGCAGCGGCCGAGCTCGAGATCGTCACAACCCAGAGCAGGGCCAGCGAAATCAGCGGTCGTATGCGGCGTCTCATCGCAAATCCTCCTGTGAGCAGGTCGATCCATTTG
>DASWIG010000832.1:0-1824 GCA_036397835.1 Thermoanaerobaculia bacterium | reverse complement strand
CCGCTCGGCCAGGGCGGCCGCCGAGGAGCCGGCCTTCGACCTGCGCGCCGAGCCGCAGGCCGACGGCACCTGCACCTTCCGCTACCAGGTTCCGGCGAAGGCCGGCCAAGTCTACGGCGGCCTGTGGAACCACTTCGGCTTCCACGTCCGGACGCTCGTCGACGAGAAAGACGTCGAGCCCGGCGAGCGCACCGTCCGATGGGACGGCAAGGACGACGCCGGCCGCCGCGTGCGCGGCGCGGTCATCTGGCGATTGCGGATCGACGAGCGCACGGAGAGCGAGACGATCCCGCTGCCGTGAGCTACGAACGCCCCCACCTTGCTCCCCTCTCCCCCTGGGAGAGGGGCCCGAAGCGAAGCGAAAAGTCCCCTCCCCCTTTGAAAAGGGGGGAGGGGGATTTCCGCGGCGAAGCCGCGGATCGGCTGAATGCATCCGGCCCCATGGCGTAGAGTCGACCAGCGAGAACCACCCACCGGCCAAGGAGGGACACCATGGTACGACTCCGCCATTCGCTTTTCGTCTTTCTGGCCGCCGCCGGCCTCGCCGGCGGCGCCGGCGCCGAAACCCCGGTCGGAGGCCGGGTCGCCGGCCCCGACGGACGCGGGCTCGCCGGCGTCCGCGTGGCGCTCGAGCCCGTCCCCGAGGACTTCGAACGCGTCGCGATCCGCCTCGACGGCGACGCCGGGCCGCCGCCCGAGGCCGAGGCGACGACCGACGCCGACGGCTACTTCGAGCTCCTCGCCCCGCGGCTCGGGGCCTGGAAGGTCGTCGTCCCCTGGGGGACGACGGGCTACGTCGTCCAGGAGACGATCCTGCGTCCCCTCCACGAGCCCGCCGAGCTCCCCGACGTCGAGCTGCGGCCCGCCTCGACGCTCGAGGTCCGCGTGCTCGACGCGGACGGCGCGCCGGCCGACGCCCGGATCGGGCTGTCCGACGCCGGAAGCTCGAGCGAGCGCTGGCGGCCGCGGCTACGCCTCGCCCGCACCGGCGAGGACGGCGTCGCCCGCCTCGCCGCCGGCGGCGACGAGGAGCCGCGGCTCGAGGCTCTCGGCCCCTCCCACCCGCTCATCGTCGTCGAGGGCGAGGAGGCCGCGCCGAAGGACGGCCGCGTCGACGTCCGCCTCCCCCGCGGCGTCGCCGGGACCGTCACCGTCGTCGACGCGCGCGGACGCCGCGTCGCCGGCGCCGTGGCTTACCAGGAAACGGGGATCGTGCCCCTCGGACGCACCGACGGCGAGGGCCGCCTGCGCCTGACCGTGGCGCCGCCGGAGAACGAGGCCCCCGGCGTCAACGTCCTGACCGCCGACGGCCGGCGCGGCTACTTCGAGCCCCGCTTCGCGCCGGACGGCACGAACGAGGCCGAGGTCGTCGTCGAGCCGCTGCGCGCCGTCCGCGGGCGGGTGGTCGACCGCGAGAGCCGCGACGGCGTGGCCGGCGCCCTGGTCTGGCTCCACCGCGGACCCATCGCCGAAACCGACGCTCGCGGCAACTACGAGCTGCGCCTCTTCCCGTCGCGGCAAATCATGATCCAGGCGGTCGCCGAAGGCTACGCCAGGGCCGTCGAGCTCAAGACCTTCGACAGCCCCGAAAGCGAGGACGGTCCCACCTTCGCTCTCGAGCCGGCCGCGGCGGTCAGCGGCTCCGTGGTCGACTCCGAAGGCCGTCCGGTCGCCGGGGTCGACGTCACCGCGGAAGCGCTCGGCGACGTCATGACGGCCCGCTACCCTCCCTTCCGCCGCGACGCTCCGAGCGCCCGGTCGACGCGCGCCGGCCGCTTCTTCCTCTCGGGTCTGTCGCCGGCCGCGTGCTACGGCTTGCGCTTG
>DASWIG010000831.1:0-1551 GCA_036397835.1 Thermoanaerobaculia bacterium | reverse complement strand
AGGCGCCTGGCTGCCGCCTCGTTGACCACGATGACGGACGGCGCCGCGGCGTCGTCCGCCGAAGTAACGTCGCGGCCGGCCACCAGCGGGATGCCCATCGTGTCGAAATAGCCGGGGCTGATCCGCGTCGCCGCGAGCCGGACCGTGGCGCCGCTCTCGAACGTGACCGGCCGCTCAGAGATCCGGCTGCCGAGGGGCATCAGGGGTAGCCGTTCGACCAGCGCCGCCGACCGTATTCCGGGAAGCTCCCGGGCGCGCTCGAGGATCCTGCCGTAGAGCTCGCGGCCGGATTCCTCGCCGGCGCGCAGCCCGCGGCCGAGGTCGATCTCGGCCACCACGCCCTGGCGAAGCTGGAAGCCAGGATCCACCGCCTGAGCTTTGCCGACGCTGCGCACCAACAGACCGGCACCCACGAGGAGAACGGTCGACAGCGCGACCTGGGCGAGGAGGACGAGATCCGTCAGGCCGAGCTTGCGCTCGCCTCCCCAGGCCGCGCCCGCGCCCTTGATCTCGCTCGCCAGGTCGCGCCGCGCCGACCTCGACGCCGGAAACAGGCCCGAGACCGCTCCGGCGACGATCGCCACGGCGAGGGTAAAGCCGAAGACCCGCGCGTCCGGCGACAGGTCGAGGGAGACGGGAATCGGCACCACGGGCTGAAAGGCGACGAAGAGCGGTGCGATCCAGACCGCGATCAGCAGGCCGAACAGACCTCCGGGCAGGGCGAGCAGGACGCTTTCGGTGAGGAACAACCGCACGAGGCGCCAGCGCGAAGCGCCCAACGCCGTCCGCACGGCGATCTCCTGCCGGCGGTCGACGCCGCGCGCCATCAGCAGCCCGGCGACGTTGGCGCAGGCGATCAGCAGCACGATGCCGGCCAGCGCCATCAGGCGGCCGACGGTCTGGAAGAGCACGGCGTCCCAGGAAGGCGCGAGGAGCACCTCGCTCGCCGGCATCAGGGTCAGGCGCAGCTCGCCGTTGTCGTCCGGATGAGCGGCGCGAAGCCCCTGGGCGAGCACGTCGAGCTGGGCTTGGGCCTGGTCGAGCGAGGAGCCCGGGGCGAGGCGTCCGGTCAGCACCAGGATGCCGGCGCCGCGGAGCTCCAGGGTCGAGCCGCCGCCGATCTCGTCGTGCAGGTGGAGCGGCAGCCAGAAGTCGGTCGGAAAGCCGGGGACCGACCCGCGAAGGGCCTGCGACACGACGCCGACGACGGTCAGCTCGCGGCCGTTGAGCTTCAGGCGGCGTCCGAGGACCAGCGGGTCCGCCCCGAAATGGCGCTGCCAGAACGAGTACCCGAGGAGCGCCACGGGCTCGCCGTGCGCGTCCTCAGGCCGAAAACCGCGGCCGAGGGCCGGCGGCAGCTCGATCAGCTCGAGGAAGTCGAGCGAGATCGCCTCTCCGGTGAGCAGGCGCGTCCGCTCGCCGTCCGCGAGGATCGCCTGGACGAACGGCGCCCGCGCCGCCAGGCCCGTGAACGGGCCGGCGCCGGACTCTCGCAGGTCGAGGTAGTTCAGGTACGACGTGAACCCGAAGGGCTGCGCCTGGGTGTAGACC
>DASWIG010000830.1:0-5141 GCA_036397835.1 Thermoanaerobaculia bacterium | reverse complement strand
CATGGGCTCGAGCGGCCCCGGCTGGTGCTGGCGTTCTTCGCCGGGCCGTTCTGGCAGGAGCTGATGGCGAGGATCGGCAGATAGCAGGGCCGTCGAGGCGGAAGCTGTGGTACACAAGGGGGAGGAGAGGTCCCTCGTGAAGATCCCTTACGGCATCGCCGACTTCCGCACCCTGATCACCGAGGGCCACCTCTACGTCGATCGCACCGACCCGGATCGGAAACCGCGGCTACGAAGACCTCAAACACAGGGAGATACCCATGACCGAGATCGTAACCTGCCTGTGGTTCGACCACGGCGAAGCCAGCAAGGCGGCGGAGTTCTACGCCGCGACCTTTCCCGATAGCCATGTCGACCGGGTGAACGCTGCCCCCAGTGACTTCCCCGGCGGCAAAGAGGGCAGCGAGCTGACCGTGGAGCTCACGGTGCTCGGGCGGCGGTTCGTCGGCCTCAACGGAGGTCCGAACTTCACGCCCAACGAATCGGTGAGCTTCATGGTCGTTACCGAAAGCCAGGAGGAGACCGACCGCTACTGGGACGCGATCATCGGCCATGGAGGTGTCGAGAGCGCCTGCGGCTGGTGCAAGGACCGGTGGGGCTACTCCTGGCAGATCACGCCGAGGCGGCTGCTCGACTTGACGACCAGCGCCGACGCTGACGAGGCAAAGTGCGCCTTCGAGGCGATGATGACGATGGCGAAGATCGACGTCGCGGCGCTCGAGGCGGCCGTCGCGAAGCGTTCATGACTCACCGTCCTCGCCGGCGACGACGGCCAGGTGACGCAGGTGGTCTTCCGCGTTGACGGCGTCGACCAGCCGCCGGCGCGCAGGCTCTGGCGCGACAGCGACGGCGACGGCACGCCGGACGCTCAAGCAGACGCCGAAGTCGGCGACAGCCACTAAGGGCGGCCCCCGTGCCGCCCAGGGCTTTCCTCTTTCAGGCAGGTTCCCCCCTTTAATGAAAGGGGGGGTTAGGGGGGATTTGGCCGACGAAGTCGGCCTTCTTGCTCGTTGCCGGAGGGTTTCCGGCAGACTTCGTCTGCCGGAAAATCCCCCCAACCCCCCTTTCTTAAAGGGGGGCTTAGAGTCCCTCAGGTTTCCGGCCGGGCCTCTAGAACCTGAAACGCAGCTCGCCCGTGATCCTGCGCGGGATGACGTCGCCGAAGATGTGGGCCTGGAAGTCCTCGTCGAGGATGTTGGTGCCGATCACCGCGAAGGTGATCTTGTCGTCGTTGAAGCGCACGCCGAAGCCCAGGTTGACGATCGTGAAGTCGTCGGTCGCGCCCCAGAAGCGCGAGTCGAGCACGTCGGTCCAGAACGCCTCGTCGGTGTAGTTGACCGTGCCGTTGACGTAGAAGCGGCCGGCGTCGTACGAGAGGCCGAAGTTGAAGCGGTTGTTGGGCGGCAGGTTGACCTCGCCCTCGGGGATCCCCGTCGTATCGGGATCGGCCTGGTAGGTGTAGTTGGCGAACCAGCTCACCTTGCTCGACGGCCGCGCGTTGATCGCCAGCTCGACGCCCTCGTTGACGGTCTCGCCGATGTTGCGGTAGGAGAACAGCGACGGGAAGAGGCCGTTGAGCTGCGAGGGGAAGATGGGGATGCCGTTGGCGAGGAAGAAGAGCGGCCAGTTCGGCGGCGGATTGGTCGAGGTGTAAGCGGCGGCGCCGAAGAAATCGGTCGAGTCCTCGATCTCGTTGCGGTAGAGCGAAAGGGAGAGCGTCGTGTGTCCGAAGGAGCCCACGTAGCCGACCTCGAAGGCCTCGAGGGCCTCCTCGTTGAGGTTCGGGTTGCCGACCGCGTTGGTGGGGAAGGTGTCGTAGAAGAAGGTGCTGCAGCGCGAGAGCACGAATTCGCAGGGCACGCCGGGCGGCACGATCCCGGCCTGGACGAGCCCCTGGAAGATCAGGTTGGCGTCGATCGGCACGCCGGGCGGCAGCCCCGGAGCGAGCGGCTGGAGCTGGTTGACGATCACGATGTCGAGGTGGTTGTTGATCAGCGACGGCTGGCGGTAGGCCTGGTTGTAGGAGAGCCGGAAGGTGTGGTCCGGGTTGGGGCCGAAGAGCAGGCTGGTGCGCGGCGAGACCACCGAGCCGATCGGGTCCAGGTCGTCCCAGCGGGCGCCGATCAGCCACCGCACCTTTTCGCCGAAGAGGATCTCGTCCTGCACGAAGACGCCGAGCTCGTCGCGGTTCTCGCCGGTGGGGGCGATCGAGAGGTCGAATTCGTTCTGGCGGGCGCGGGCGCCGTAGGTCACGATGTGGCTCTCGCCGAAGACCTTGGTGTCGGTGTACTCGAGGTTGTAGGTCTGCGACTCGAAGCCGAGCAGCAGCGGCAGGCCGTCGGGGCCGACGGTGAGCAGGTTGGCGGCGTCGCCGTCGAGCAAGTTGGCGAAGAAGGTGAGCTGCTGGGCCCCGTGGAACCAGCTCCCCTTGAAGTAGCCGAGGTTGGTGCCGCTGTTGATGGCGAACGGCCCGATGCCGGTGTGGACGATGCCGTCGGTGCCGGCGTAGCCGGCCGAGAACGACCAGGTCGTGGCGTCCGAGGAGTCGTAGTCGAGGCGCAGGTCGACCTTGGGCTGCTCGGTGCCCTCGTTGGCGAAGGGCGGATAGGGGGTGCCGGGCGGGTTGGTGACCTCGGTGCCCGGGATGATGCCGGTCGGCCGCGGGTAGGGGTCCTGCTGGTAGTAGCCGAGCGAGACCTTGTAGCCGACCTTGTCGCGGGCGCCGGCATGGGTGAGGCCGCCGTAGAGGGTGTCGAACTCGCCGCCGCCGACGAGGAGGCTGGTGCCGGCCATCTCGCCCGGCTTCTTGGTGATCACGTTGATCACGCCGGTCATGGCGTTGGCGCCCCACACCGCGCTGCCGGGGCCGCGCACGACCTCGATCTGCTTGATCTCGGCGGTGTTGACGGGCAGGAAGTCCCACATCACGAAGCCGAAGAAGTCGAGGTAGAGGGTGCGGCCGTCGAGCAGCACGAGCTGGTCGGTGGCCAGCGTGCTGGCGGCCGAGCGCGACGAGACCTGGATGTCGCGGGCGCCGGCCTGGGTGACGTTGAGGCCGGGCAGGTTGCGCAGCAGATCGCCGACGTCGTCGGCCGGCGTGGTCTCGATGTCCTCGGCGGTCACCACGCTGAAGGCCGACGGCACCTCGTGCAGCGATTGCTCGGTGCGCGAGGCGGTCACGATGATGACGTCGGAGACTTCCCGGGTCGGCGCCGGCGGCTCCGCGTCCTCGTCGTCGGCGTCCTGGGCGAGGACCGCCGGCGCGAGAATCAAGGCGATCAACAATGCGGCGAGCAGCTTGGTCAGATCTGCCATGGTGGGGTCCTTTCCTCGATCGGTCGTCCTCTGGGGGTCGGTTCGTGAGCCGCGCCGCGGCTCTCCTTCGTTCAGCCATTGTCTCGGACGGCCGCAGATACTAGCACAACGGCGGCGGGGAGTCCGCGGCCGCTCACGGCCGACAGCCTGGCATCGCCGCACTCGACGTCTGACGCCTGCCGAGACCGCCTTCGATCTCCAAGGCAAAACTTCCGCTGTTCCGATATCGTAGCGCATCGGCGACAGGAGAAACCGATGAACGTCAGGGCTCTGGTACACAGGATGACTGAGTTGGTCAACGATCTCGGCGAGGGCCCTCCCCCCCTCTCGTCAACGGCTCGCCGAGCCGCTGACGAAGAAGCGCACTTCCGTCGTCTGGAAACGGCGCTCCGGAGCCTTGCGCGGGCACGGGAGCGATTGGCCCAGTCCCGGCGATCCGGCGACGGGAAGCCGGCGAAAACGCGGCGGAGGGCGGGCGAGCTGGCAGGCCACGCGGAGGAGTTGGACCGGCGGTTTCGGCAATGCCTGACGTTGCTGAAGGTCCATGGCGCCGTGGTCTGGTGGCGGGTCCGCAGGCCCGTGGGAGAGGAGGACGAGGACGACGGGGCACAAGGGAACCTTCCCCTTTCGTACCTCGATGCCACCATGCGCTTCATCGAAGATCTCAACGAGATCGAGGACCAGACCTTCGAGGGTCGCTCGCGGGACGGCAGGATCACCGTCCGGGTCGATTCCAGGGGCCACCTGGTCGATTCCGACCTCGGCACGGTTGCTCTGGGCGATACCGCGCTCAAGGCAGGCCTGATCGAGGCGGTCAACGCCGCCATCGAGCCGGTAAGACTCATTCGCAATCCGATGAAGCTTTTTGCGGAAGCGGAGGGCATGGCTGCCTGGCCCGCGGCCGCCGAGGTCGACGACGGCAGGGACGAGGTCCCCTGGGAGGTCGTCGACGAGGCTCTCGAGGGGCTCGAGATACTCCTGGATGCACGAGAGACTCTCGAGCGAGTCGGGGCCGACCGCACTTCCGACGCCGCGGCCACGACCGCGGCGACCCTCGACGAGACGATCCCTCGGTTCGCCGAGGCCGAGGGCCTGCTGAGCGGGGCCCTGCCGCGCCTGGCGGAATGTTTTTCCTTTCTGATGGGGAAGATCGGGCGGCCCGAGGTGAACGAGACGGACCTCGACCTGCTGGCCGAGCTCGAAGATCTGTTTTTCGAAGATGGGTTCGACGAGCTCTGGGGAGTGGGGGAGTCGGACGCTCATATCGCCGACGTCTTGATGATGGGGGTGACCTCGGGGCTCGAGGAAAAACGCAAGCGGATCGCGGATGCCCATCACTGGAGGGCGATACACGATCGCCAGCAAAGTCGTGTCGACGACGTCGAGGCCCGGACCTTCGAGGCCCGCTCGGACGACGGGACCGTCGTCGCGCGAACCGACGGCAGGCCGCGGCTCGTCGACCTCGCGTTCGACGCCGAATGCGTCGGTGACCGCGGGTCGTTGGCGGCGGCAGTCGTCGGAGCCGTCAACTCCGCGCTGGACAAATCCGAGCGCGAACGAGCTCGAGCCATGTTCATTACACCCGTGGGATAGCCCTCGGACGGCCCGCTCAGGGCCGCAAGACAGCGGCAGCGCTACGAGTAGCGGCGCTCACGAGCAGCGCCGCGGAAACGATCCGACTCACCTTTGGAGTGCCGAATGGATATAGGTACGGCGTACCAGTATCCGTTCAGGCTGCTCGACGGACACCGCGCTCGCCGAACGATCCCCGTTCCGCGGTCAGCCGGCGGCAGTGACGTGGCGCGGCCGTCATCAGAAGAGCTCGA
>DASWIG010000829.1:0-35437 GCA_036397835.1 Thermoanaerobaculia bacterium | reverse complement strand
GCAGCGACAAGCTCTGCTTCTACGAGGATCCCTGCCTTGCCCCGGCCACTCCCGAAGAGGTCCGAGATCGCCTTAGGACCGCGTACAACCAACCACGGACTCAATGAACCAAGAATGAGGTGCAGTATGAAGCGTAGCCTTGCGCGAGCAGGTACTTGAGGCGGTGCCGCTGGACTTCCGGCTCGTCGCTGACGACGATGGCGTCGTAGCGCCGAGCCCACAGAGCGCCGGTCCAGTCTCGGAGACGTCCTACCTCCTTCGAGATGTTGCAGGCCAGGTGCTGCATGAAGCGCGAGAGCTCCTGCTGCTCGTGGGCGACCACGAGCAGGTGGTAGTGGTTCGAGGCCCAGACGCAGGCGCAGACCTCGAGGGGCGAGACCTCCAAGGCCCGGCCCATCACCCCGACGACGATCTCGTTGAACGTCCTCGGGTCAGGGCCGGGCGTCAGGAGGGCTCGGGCGCCGATCGTGCGTGCGGTGATCTCGGCGAGGGCACCGCCCGTCCTCTTGGGCCAGAACCGCGGCGACGCCTTCATGGCGCCAGCCTCGATCCGTTCGCTTGCCGTCGCCGCCGTCTTCGTCGTCGCATCTACCTTCCTCCAGGTTGTCGGTGGCGCGGATCGCAAGCTCGGCAGGCGGCACAGGCTCGCCCACCGGGCCGGCGGATCCGGACGCACCAAGTCCTCTAAAGGGGGTGTAGACGTACGAGAGCCTCGAATTCTGACACTGACTGTCAGATCTCGGCGGAAAATCCTCGCCGAGATTGAACCTGCTCAGTCAGCCGGGCGGGGAGAGGGGAGTCAGGACGTCCGCGATCGAGCCCCTCTCCCCTGGAGCCGCGCGACCCGGCGACTTAAGCGGCACTGTGCCCTACAATCCCCTCCGTGGGCGGACGATCCGTGAATCGACTCTCCGGCTGGGGACGACTCGCCGTTCCCGGACGCGAGATCCTCTCCGAAGACCTCGAACGCATCACCCGTGACGTGCCCCTCTCCCGCGGGCTCGGACGCTCGTACGGCGACTCCTCGCTGCCGCCGCCTGACCGGCCGCGGGTCGCCGGCTCGCGCCTCGCCGACCGCATCCTCGGCTTCGACCCCGAGAGCGGCCTGCTGCGCGCCGAGGCGGGCTTCTCGCTCTACGAGCTCAACCGCCTCTTCCTGCCCCGCGGCTGGAGCTCGCCGGTCCTCACCGGGACCCAGTACGTCACCCTCGGCGGGATGGTGGCCGCCGACGTCCACGGCAAGAACCACCACGTCGACGGCACCTTCGGCGCCCACGTCGAGCGCCTGCGCCTGCGCCTCGCCGACGGCCGCGTGCTGTGGGCCTCCCGCGGCGAGGAGCCCGACCTCTTCCGCGCCACCCTCGGCGGCATGGGCCTGACCGGCCACGTCCTCGAGGTCGAGGTGCGGCTGCAGCGGATCCCGTCGCCCTGGGTGTGGGTCGAGAGCGAGCGCGTCGACGACCTCGACGCCCTTCTCGCCGGCCTGGCGTCGGCGGCCCGCGACTGGCCGCTGACCATGGGCTGGATCGACTGCCTGACCCGCGGCCGTCACATGGGCCGGGGCATCCTCTTCCGCGGACGCTGGGCGCAGCCCGGCGAGGCCCCGGCGGCGCCGCCGGCGCCCAAGCGTCGCCTGCGGGTGCCGTTCGACTTCCCGGGCTGGGCCTTGAACCCGCTCTCGATGCGCCTCTTCAACGCCGGCTACTACTGGAAGCAGGTCCCGCGCCACAAGGCCGGCGTCTCCCATCCCGAGCCCTTTTTCCACCCCCTCGACGCCGTCCTCGACTGGAACCGAATCTACGGCCGCCGCGGCTTCACCCAGCACCAGAGCGTGATCCCGGAGGAGAGCGGCGCGGCCGGCGTGCGCCGTTTCCTCGACCTGCTGACGCGCCTGGGCGCCGCCTCCTTCCTGTGCGTGATCAAGGACTGCGGCAAAGAGGGCGAGGGCCTGCTCTCCTTCCCCATGCCCGGAATCTCGATCGCCCTCGACGTTCCGGTGCGCCGCGACACGCCGGGGGTCGTCGCGCGCCTCAACGAGCGGGTGATCGAGGAGGGCGGACGCGTCTACCTGGCCAAGGACGCCTTCACCACCGCCGAGCACTTCCGGGCCATGGAGCCGCGCCTGGACGCCTGGCTCGCGGTCAAGCGCCGCTATGATCCGGAAGGGTGCCTGAGGAGCGCACAGTCGGAGCGCTTGTTCGGAGGAGCCGGAGGACCCAAGTAGGATAGGATCCAAGTAGCGGTGAAGGAGTCCCGGCCATGTACAAGATCACCCTCGAAATCAACCAGTTGCCGGAGGGTCCGTTTCTGGGAACGAGCGCCGACCTTCCGGGCCTCGTGGTTCAAGCCGACAGCGTGCAAGCGGTCCTGCAACTTGCTCCGGACGTCGCCCATGACCTCATTGAGGTCATGATCGAGACCGGCCAGCCGTTGCCTGGCGGCATCGAGACGGTGAAGGCTCCGAGCCGGCGTGACCTACCGTGAGCTCGCCCGCAAGCTGCGCCGTCGGGTGCGAGCTGAAGCGCCGGAGCAAAGGCAGCCACGAGGTGTGGCACAATCCTCAGCAGAACCGATCGGCGGCAATTCCCCGTCACCGCGGAGACATCCCCGCCGGTACGCTTCGAGCCATTCTTCAAAGCCTGGGCCTGAGCCGCGAAGACCTGGGCTCCGCGCCATGAAGACCGTCTTGCTGGGGGCCACCAAAGGCATGGGACGCGCGCTCGCCCGCCGGATGGCGGAACGCGGCGACGACCTCTTCCTGCTCGGGCGCGACGCGGCGGACCTGGAGAAGAGCGCGCGCGACCTGGAGGCCCGCGCCGGCCGCGGGACGGTCGCCACGGCGCGCTGCGACCTCGAGGACCCGGGGACCTTCGCGCCCGCCCTCGACGCGGCCGTCGACGGCCTCAGCGGGCTCGACGCCGTCGTCGTGACGGCCGGACTCTTCGCCCCCCAGGAGGAGCTGGAGGAGGACGTCGACGCTGCGCGCCGTCTGCTGACGGTCAACCTCGCTCACACCGTGGTCTTCTGTGAGGAAGCGCGCAAGCGTCTGCTCGCCGGTGGAGGCGGAACGCTCTGCGTCTTCAGCTCGGTGGCCGGCGAGCGGGGGCGCAAGCCGGTGGCGATCTACGGCGCGTCGAAGGCCGGACTGACGCGCTACCTCGAGGCCCTCGACCACAAGTTCCGCGCCGCCGGCCTCAGGACGGTCTGCGTCAAGCCGGGCTTCGTCAAGACCGGGATGACGGCGGGGCTCGACCCGCCGCCCTTCGCCGGCGAGCCGGACGACGTGGCCCGGCGGGTGCTGAAGGCGATCGACCGCGGCGTGCCCGTGGTCTACGCGCCGGGCGTCTGGCGGTGGATCATGCTGGTGATCCGGCTGCTGCCGCGGTTCGTCATGCGTCGCATCGGCTTCTGAACTAGAGCGTCATTCGTACTCTAACCATCAAGCAAGGTCAAGAGAAGTGATACTCCGGCCATTGAGATTTCAGCTCATTGAACCAAATCCACCAAAGTGATGCCGCATTTCTCTCGCTAATGCTCTGGGTTGCTCTGGGAAAAACTTTCTCCATTTATTGTTCCCCTTATCAACCTTCAACTGGATACGATCTCTTAATCGGTAATATTCATTAATTACGGGGCCTGCTATCTGAACGGCGTCACGAGGATGCACAAGGTGCTGTTGGACATTGTAGTACAAGTATTTCAAGAATGATGCGTAAGCCTCTGCCCCAACGCGATAAGATTCGGGATCGCCAAATGCCTCATCTAGCAGAGCCTTGATTATTTCGCTTTCTGTTACTTCGTTACTGCTTGCGGCCGACAAAGAATGGTGAAATCTAGATAAAATCTCGGATCCCACAAACATCTGATGGAGCTTGTGGCAGGTATCATATTTCGCAAGACGTCTCATCATATACAGTTGCATGACGACTGCGACCGCACCAAAAGCTGTTAGGCCATGAAACAAGATGTTTAAGATCTCAATCATGTTGCACCTTCTCCTGAATTACACATCGATGGTTGTTCAAAGAAAGATATCCGAGAAGCTCGTCGATAAACCGGTGATCTTTTCTCACGAGCGTGATTGGTCTGCCGGCTGGTACGCCCTTCCGTTGCTTTGTTCTGGGTCCTTTATCTATCTCCAGCGCTCCAGCAACGAAATCTCCTGCTAGCTCTGTCGGCCGGATTAGCGGGCCCGCCAAATTCCTTTCTTCGTGGGGGCGAGGCCAATCGATAAACAGTCCACTGACACGCCTCTGTCTGAAGTAGCCGCTCAGAACTTGCAAAAATGGCAGTGCATTCCTTTGAAATGCAGGAAGTGTATCTAACATACCTATTCCGAAAATAACCGCTCTTCGGATAATTGGCTCGTTTTCCTCGACAGCCTGAACGATTGAAGCCATGACTTGTTCGGGAGTCCGATAGGGGTGCCTTGCATCTATGAAACGTAGATTCTTCCCCAGGAACTCCGTCTTCTCTTCAGGGCTTGAGTAGATTTCCAGACCTTCTAGGGCGAATCTGTCGATTCTACAGCTGACAAATAGAACCTCGCTCTCATCCTTCTGGTCAAGTGCTTGTAACAGAAACTGTACACCGAGTTCTGTCTTCAGGCTTCCAGGAAGACCCTTGACGAGCAGACTTTGACCGAAAGGCATACCGGGACTCAAAGTTCCCTCCTTGTCAATATGGCCAAGTCTCTCGTCAAGGCGGGGAATACCAAATAATGCTCTCTTTTCCCCCTTTATCTCCTCCAGATCAATTGGCGTACCTATTGCTTCATCTCCCCTTGCAGCGATCGATTGGAGAGATGGGAAAACTACGATCCCACCTCTCTGTTGATTAGAACCAGCAACTATACTGAACTCATGGGGGCCGCGGTGTGCCCTTTGATTTCGCGTCTTCTTTAGCTCCAAAAGGTTTCTAGGTATACTTGCCGGATACGACAGACCTCCAGTGCTGCCCACGATTCTTAGCATGGAGTGCTCTGCCTGGAGATCAATAACGACATTTGTCAAATACTCGGAGGGCACGGGATCTGACGTGGCTCTCTTCTCGCGGACAAGGATGAGAATTGCATTCCATCGATTCAATCTACCGATCAATCTGCCAAGATGCCTTCTCTCTAGTGTAGTCAGTTCCTCTATGGCGCCGATACTGTCTAAGACAATTATAGGCGAAAGGTACCTGAATCGCTCACTGACGCCGCGAGAGTGGCGCTCTATGTTGTCAAGGGTCGCATCTACGTTAAGCCCAATCACCTCGTGTGCATCAATTAAGTTGAACCGTCTGCCAAAGCTTATATTTTCTCCTCTCCAGGCGTGAGCCTCAACATGCTCATCTATACCCCAACCATAGGCTGAAATCATCTCGCCCAACTCGCGCGTAGATTGCTCAAAGCTATAATACAGGCACGATGTATCGCCCTTGTCTACGGCTGTCGCTGCAAGCTGAAGGGCAAGTGTGGTTTTACCAAGTCCTGCGTCTCCCTCAATCAAGATGGAGGTACCTTCTTTCTTGTGAACACGAATTCCCTCGCCGTAGAATAACTGTTCAAAAGCTGGGGTTCCTGTGGTGAGAAAGAATTCCTTTTCGGCATCTGCGACTTGCTGGTGGTCGGGCATTAGGTTTCTCCTCTTCATAGCGGTTACGGCGACGCAAATCCTTGCGTGGCACACTACTATCCATGGATAGTGTCGAGGGAAGATCGGTGCCCGTGACGGTCTCAAGAGCGTTGGCTGGCGTGGGTTTGAGCCCCATCAAGTCCTCCTGAAGTTCCAACTCGTGATTCCCGCCCTGGCGACCGCATCTGCGGGCTTCAGGTCAACGAGTATACACGATTTCGTCATTGGCGGCGCACGAGTTCCGGAGTATCGCCCCATACGGGCGCACCGAGGGGCGTGCCAGATGGCCGCAGCGACGCCCTCTTCCTGCTCGGACGCGACGCGGAGGACTTGGAGGGAAGCGCGCCGCGACCCGGAGGCCCGCGCCAGCCGCGGGACGGTCGCCACGGCGCACTGCGTGCGGCCTCGAGGATCCCGGGACCTTCGCGCCCGCCCTCGACGGGCCGTCGACGGCCTCGGCGGGCTCGACGTCGTCGCCGCCACCGCCGGGCTCTTCGCGCCCCAGGAGGAGCTCGAGGAGGACGTCGACGCGGCGCGTCGTCTGCTGACCGTCAACTTCGCCCACACCGTAGTCTTCTGCGAGGAAGCTCGGAAGCGCCTGCTCGCCGGCGGGGGCGGGACGCTCTGCGTCTTCAGCTCGGTGGCCGGCGAGCGTGGACGCAAGCCGGTGGCCATCTACGGCGCGTCGAAGGCCGGACTGACGCGTTACCTCGAGGCCCTCGACCACAAGTTCCGCGCCGCCGGTCTCCGGACCGTCTGCGTCAAGCCGGGCTTCGTCAAGACCGGGATGACGGCGGGCCTCGACCCGCCGCCCTTCGCCGGCGAGCCGGACGATGTGGCCCGCCGGGTCCTGAAGGCGATCGACCGCGGCACGCCGGTCGTCTACGCGCCGGGCGTCTGGCGGTGGATCATGCTGGTGATCCGGATGCTGCCACGGTTCGTCATGCGTCGCATCGGCTTCTGATACTTGGAGGGGACGAGCAGACCAAGAAAGGGCCGTGGACGGCCCGAAGACCGTCAGCGTCGCTCGGCCAATGGACCCGCCTCAGCCTGATGGGCCCCGGTGTGTTGAGCGTACTTGACAGCGTTCGAAGAGCCCTGTAGACTCACGACTGCGGCGAGGAATGCGGAGGACTCGTGCGGTACAGCAGGCCGAGGGTAGCGCAACTCGAGCACCACTGGAGACAGGCGATGGTTGCGAGAGAGTATAAAACTGTTATCGTCACGCGGCCAAGTGGCTTCTCAGTTCGCTACCAGCCGCCGGATATCGCGGGTGTACTCAATCGGGAGGCGGAGGACGGCTGGCGGCTTGCTCAGGCTTTTCCTGGCTGGCTGAGCTTCTGGGACAAAGTCTTGCTGATTCTGGAACGAGAGCGGCCTCAGAAATGAGAGCGAGAAGCTGGAGCTTGCCGGGAATCGGTACTGGACTTCATGGAGCTCAAGGCGGAGCGAGTGTGCCGGGCAGATGCCGCACCTGCCGGTCCTTCCAGGCGCGGCGCCATTCCCGGACCTCCTCCTCAGGATCGGCTCGACCCTCCGCGCTCCACGTCCCCGCACCGGCTCGAACGGCACGTTCCTGCTTGAGGTGATCCAGCTTGTCCCGGACGGCTTCCGCGATGAAGAGACTGCGCTGCCGTACGGGAACGAAGCGGCGGAGCTCCTCGACCAGGGACTCCTTGATGGACACATTCATGCGTGTCATAGGCTCCTCCACGGATACACACTCTCATGGTACCTCATAGCTTGCCGGTCGGGTGGCTCTTGATGCTCGAGCCGCTCGAGCAGGGTCGCCGGCGTCGACGAAGCGGTTGACCGTCCCCTCTCCGTGATAACATCCCGTCCACCCCGCACGACCGCAACCGAGGACCGCCAAATGAACCAGCGTCACGCTTCCGACACCAACCCCGACGCGACGACCGTGATCGGCAAGGGCATCCACATCCGCGGCGAGCTCACCGGCTCGGCCCCGATCGAGGTCTGGGGCACGCTCGAGGGCACCACCGGCACCGAGGGGCAGTTCTGGGTGCGCGAAGGCGGCAAGGTGGGCGGCGAGATCGCCGCTTCCCAGGTCATCATCGAGGGCGAGGTGGAGGGCAAGATCAGCGCCGAGACCAAAGTCGAGTTCCGCCCGACCTGCCGGGTGCAGGGCGACGTGGTGGCCAAGAAGATCGCGATCGCCGAGGGGGCGTTCTTCGAAGGCCGCATCCGCATGAGCCCGCAGGAAGGCGGCGGCAAGAAGTAGGTCCCACCCATGTTCAACATCGAAGAGCTCATCGCTCGCGAGATCCTCGATTCGCGAGGTCATCCGACGATCGAGGTCGACTGCGTTCTCG
This sequence comes from Thermoanaerobaculia bacterium, assembly GCA_036397835.1. Taxonomy (GTDB): domain Bacteria; phylum Acidobacteriota; class Thermoanaerobaculia; order Multivoradales; family J023; genus DASWIG01. Next base: position 27,486 of record DASWIG010000829.1, on the reverse strand, counting down.
CCGACGGCACCCTGGGCCGCGCCGCGGTGCCTTCGGGCGCCTCGACCGGGAGCCGCGAGGCGCTCGAGCTGCGCGACGGCGGCGAGCGTTTCCACGGCAAGGGCGTGACCCGGGCGGTCGACGCCGTACACACCGAGATCGTTCCGGCGATCCTGGGCATGGACGCCCGCGACCAGGTGCTGGTGGACCGCGCCCTGATCGAGCTCGACGGCACGAGCGACAAGAGCCGTCTCGGCGCCAACGCCATCCTCGGCGTGTCGCTGGCGGTGGCCAAGGCGGCGGCCGAGTCCGCCGGCCTGCCCCTCTACACCTACCTCGGCGGTCCCACCGCCAGCGTACTGCCGGTGCCGCAGCTCAACGTCCTCAACGGCGGCGCCCACGCCGACAATTCGGTCGACGTCCAGGAGTTCATGCTGGTGCCGCTGGGCTTCGACGCCTTCTCGGAGGCGTTGCGGGCGGGCGCGGAGATCTACCACACGCTGAAGAAGCTGCTGCAGCGCCAGAAGCTGACCACCGCGGTGGGCGACGAAGGGGGCTTCGCCCCCGACCTGCCCAACAACCGCGCCGCCCTCGACCTGCTGGTGCAGGCGATCGAGGCCGCCGGCTACCGGCCCGGCGAGCAGGTGGCGCTCGCCATCGACGTGGCGGCCAGCGAGCTGGTGGAGGGAGCGGGCGGCCAGGGGACGCGCTACTCACTGGCCGGCGAGGGCCGCCGCGGGCTCGAGTCCGGCGACCTGATCGCCCTCTACCGCGAGTGGATCGCCGCCTACCCCCTGGTGTCGATCGAGGACGGCCTCGCCGAGAACGACCACGAGGGCTGGCGGCGCCTCACCGCCGAGCTCGGCGACGCGGTGCAGCTCGTGGGCGACGACGTCTTCGTGACCAACCCGGCGATCCTGACCGCGGGCATCCGCGACGGCCTCGCCAACGCGCTGCTGGTGAAGGTCAACCAGATCGGCACCCTGACGGAGACGATGAGGGCGGTGGAGACGGCCAAGGTTCACGCCTATGCGAACGTGATCAGCCACCGCTCGGGGGAGACCGAAGACACCACCATCGCCGACCTCGCGGTCGCCACCCAGGCGGGCCAGATCAAGACCGGGGCCCCCTGCCGCAGCGACCGGGTGGCCAAGTACAATCGCCTGCTGCGGATCGAGGAGGAGCTGGAAGAGGCGGCGACCTATCCCGGAGCTTCCGCCTTCCCGCGCTGGGAGAGGTGAAGAGCCGCGCGGACGGCGACGTCGCGCACTCGGATCGAGCGGTCCCGGATCCTCTCCCACAGCCTCTCGGCGGCCATCCGCTCGTGATCGCTCCCCGCCGCCGGATGACCGCGCCGCCAAGCGAGTTCCACGAGCCAGCCGTAGAGCTCCCGCGCCGCGGCCGGCTCGAGCTTGCCGGCGTGCGCTCTCGCCAGGACAGCCCGCTCGTGGAAGCGCTCGGGCAAAGGACCGAGCTCGGCCGCCAGGCGACGCGCGTGCTCGCGGTACCCATCCGGCGTGAGCCCCGACCACTGCCCGAAGGCCGTGACGAAGGACGCCTCGTCGGCGAACTCGAGGAGCAGGCCGACGTCGTCCGCCGAGAGGTCCGTCTCGCGGAGCAGACGGGCGGCGATCTCGAGCCGGACGTCCCACAGGTAGAGGCCCACGGGCACGCCGACGCTGTCGTGGAACTCCATTTCCATGGTGCCTGAGCGCACGCCGCAGGCGGCGAGCCAGGCGCGGCTGTCGAGGCCCGGGTCGAGCAGGTGACGCTCCAGGTAGGCGAGCAGCCGGGCGCTGACGCCGCGCACCGCTGCGCGCTCGGCGCGGATCCGCGCCAGCGTGGGAGCGGCGGCGCGGGACAGCAGAGCTTCGGCGTCGGACGGCAGCATGACGTCTCTCCTCCCTCGGTGCCGGCGGCGGGGACAGACGAATCGTACCATCCGAGTCCTCCACCGACCAAGGACGGCCCGCGAAAGCCCGGATTTCACCCGGATCATGGCCGGTTCACCTGATCGACCGGCCGTCAGGGGGGCGATTTCTGGGGATTTCGCCCTGCCGGCGCTAGCTTCTTCGGAGGGCGGGTACGTTCCGGCCATGGAGGCCGGGGTCGAAGGCCCGCCGGAAGGAGTCGGCATGTCGACTGGAACTGAGACCAGGCGCAAACCTCTGGCTGGCGCGTCCTCCATCGATCCAGTGGGCGATGTCGGTCATGGACCAGGCATCGATCCCCTGGGGTTTGCGTTTGAGCAGACCGGGGCGGGACAAGATCTTGTGACGGCCGTGACCTACGGGCCCATGGTCAATCCTCTGGGCTAACGGCTGGTCCGACTATCAGCTCGCAGGGCTGGGGCGGCCCAGCCCAGCCCTGCGTTCTTGTTCTGATCGAGCTCGAGGCTGGAGATCGCCACGGCTTTTCGAAATCGCATCCCTCACACCCTGCAATACCGAGATGGATAGCTTTTCTACTGTGACCGCCTCCCGCAGCAAATGAGATGCAGTACGCGCTTCGTCGTTCAGCTTCAGGGCCTCGAGCAAGGGCAAGGCTCTGGCCGCAACCTGGACGACGGTCGCCGATCGCCCTTGCTCTGCATGGAGAAGAGCCAGATCCAGCAGGACGATCGCGGTATAGCCTAGTTCGTTTGCCTCACTGAAACCGTCTGCCGACGTGCATAGGAGCTCTTCAGCCCGTGCGCAATCGCCCTGCTCATGTCTCAGAAGCCCACTTGACCACTCGAGTTGGTGCTTCGCGAGCTCACTCCCTACCGTTTCAGCAAGCGCGAACCCTTGGGCGAGGGCCTTCTCGGCTTCTCCACGTTCTCCGATCAACCTGTGAGCTACCGTCAGACCAGAATGCGCCGATAGCGCCAGATAGGGCTTCTCTTTCTCCTCGATATGCTCGAGGCCTCTTCGAATCTCGATGACGGCCGCTTCCGGTTGGTCTGCGTAAAGGTAGATTCCGCCTTTCAAAATGACTGCATTGGCCATCAGAACTTGCTGGCGGTATTTGTAGAAAACGGGTATCGCCCGGTCCACTAGCGTCAGAGCTGTTTCGAATCGGCGTCGGTACCAATTCAAGCCTGCCTCGTGCATCCAGAGCTCCGCCTCTACCAGTGGATCGAGATGACCACTTGCTCGTCGCAACTCAATTTTCGCACTATCGAAACCGTTTTCAGCTTCGTCGTAGTCCTCCGCCAGCCAATGGGCATTCGCCAAGCAGACGAGCCCCTCCGCCTTGCGGTTCGGCAGGTCCGCTCCCAGGTCGTCGGCGATGGCGTCGAGGCTGGCGAGGGCGACGTGGGCGAGCTCGACGCCGCGGCGACGGTCGAGTCGTCCCTCCTCGAGGCTTTTCTTGCGCAGCAGGTCGAAGAGCGCCGTGGTGCGAAATCCCACCTGGAGACGCGCCAGCGTCTTCTGGTCGGCGAAGTCGTAGTCGGCGAGGTTGCGGTAGACCGTCTCCGCCAGCTCCTCCTCCAGCTTCCGCTCGAAACGACTTCCCCGATCGCGGTGCAGGAACGGATAGTCGGCGAGGAGCTTCTCCGCGAGCTTCGCGTGAAGCTCGGGCGGGGCTGCGCCCAGGGTGGCCTGGCGCCAATCGCGCATCCGCGCCAGCTCCTGCCCCAGGCGGTGCGACGGTCCCTTTCCTGATCGCCTTCCGCTTTGCCGGCGAAACCGCAGCGGCGTCGTCGCCGTCTCCTGGCGGAACGCGTCGCGAAACGCGTCCGCCCGCCGGTAGCCCACCAACTTGGCGATTTGCCACACGCCCAGATCCGAATCCGTCAACAGCCGCCGCGCCGCGAGGATCCGATGACGGCGCAGGTAGGCGAGCGGCGCGAGCTCCAGCTCGCTCTGGAAGCTCTCCCGAATCGAGTGCGCGCGCACGCCGCAGGCGCGAAACCAGCGCGTGACGTCGAGGGACTCGTCGAAGAGGTGCTCCTCGAGGTGGGCGAGAAGCCCTTGCAACCGCTCCGAGGTCCGCGCGCGATCCGCGCGGATGCGACTGTGAGCCTCGGCCGCGGCTTCGTCTCGGAGCGCGAGCTCTTCCGGGGTCGCTTCCATCCGTCTTCCCTGCTGAGCACCGGCATCCTACGCGGATCGGCCACGGGTGGCAACGGTCACGACTCCCTTTCGTCGATGTTCTCCACCTGGTCCATGAACCGTCTCAGCCAGCCGAGCACGATCTCGGGTTCGACCCGGCGGCAAACGGTTTCGAGCACGGTCAGGAGGGCGAAGTTCTCATTGCGGCCCAGAATCCGCTGGAGGGCTGTGGTCTCGTTGACCGCGGCCATGAATGGCTCTACGTCGCCGATTTCGGTCCATCCCTCGAGAGCCCGCAGGTAGACGTTGAGGGCGGCGACGGGATCGGTGAGCCTCAGCAGTCGGGCACGATTCATGAGTGCCTCGCAGAGGACGTGGGGATCGGCGTGCTCCGAGAAAAGGGATTCGGCGTCGGCGAGCTGGGAGAGCGTGTCGTCATATCCGGGCCAGGGTACGTCCGGCGCCACGGCGAGGAGCGTGACCATGGTCCTGGCGCGCGAGCAGAGGGCGTAGAGCCGGTCGACGGGATCGGCGGCCTGGCGCAGGCGATCGAGGTCGGCGAGGGCCAGGGCGAAGTGAGCCAGGCGACGCTCCTCGGGCAGAGCGGGGGGCAGGCCGGCCACCGAGCGGAGCTCGAAGCGCAAACCGGCGTGCTCGGGGCCGAGGAGGTCCGCGGCTTCCAGGAGGAGCCTCTCGGCCGCCTCGAATTGACGAGCGCACAGGCAAAGCTTGGCCGCGAGCTCCAGGGTACGAGCGTGGGGGAGGGGGTCGCCGGTCGTCTCGGGAAGCAGCGCGCGGGCTTCGCGGAGTTGGACGACGGCCTGCTTGCGAGCACGGCGACGCAGTTGCAGATCGCCCTGCCTGCAGCTCGCGAGCACGGCGACGTCGGCGATCTCGCGACGGCCGGGGGCGGCGCGCGCGAGCGTCTCCGTGAATCGGCGCAGCCCGGTTGGCACCCAGGCCTCCTCGATCACGAGACGGGCGAACCCGAACGGACGCCGGCGGGCCGTGCGCAGGGCGTGGAGGTAGTCGTGCCGCAAGCCGGGCCACGTTCCGGGCCGGGCGAGCCGCAGCAGGGCGCCGGCGACCGGGTCGCGGGGAGCGGGCCTGGCCTGTTCGGCCGCTCGCCAGCACTGAGGGCAGTCGAGGGCGAGGTGCAAGGCGAGACGCCGCATCCGCCGCGCGACGTAAGCCCGCTCCGGCCTCGACCGCAACGAGGCCGACCGGATCTCTTCGGGGCTCAGGTGTCCGCTGAAGGAATCATGACTGTCCCTCCTCGGCGCGCGACGCCGTCGTCCGGACCGGCAGCGTGGTGGCGAGCCGAAAGTACTCGGCGGGCGTGTAGCCGATGAGGTCGAGGATGGCGAAGAGCTCTTCGAAGGTGAGGATCTTCTTCCGGTTGAGCAGGTCGCTGACGTGCCGCTGCCGCCATCCCAGGCGCTGCTGCACCCGCACCTGCGTCCAGCCGCTCGCCTTGAGCACATAGCGCAACGCCTGCAGGTGACGGCTGACTTCCTCCTCGACGTCCATCTTTCACGCCTCGCCGGCCGCTGATCCCTCCATTTTTCCGGCCCGCGAGACGGCGACGGAAGCGCGGAGCTTCCTCGGAATCGGCGGCTCGCCGGCGCTTGCGGGCGGAATCGCGAGAATGCCGGGATCGGCGGGTTGGTGTGGTAGGGCTCATGCGCACATCGTTTGCGGCCGTCCCGAGATTTGACGGGCTCTCGTCGCGAGGAAGAACCGGGTCGTCGCGGAGGAACGAGCCCAGAGTCGGGCCGAGGGTACGCCTCCGTGATAACATCCCGACATACCGTAGCCCGTGAGATGGCCACCGAGGATCCGCAATGAACCAGCGCGCAGCGCCACCGAGCCCCGGTCCTCGCCGTTACCGGTCCGTCGCCGTGGTGGCCGTCTTCTCGCTGCTGGCGCTGCTGGCCACTGCCGGCGTCAAGAGCTACAGCGATCTGGCGCGGGCGCGCGCCCACGAGGCCGATCTCACCGGCCGCATCGCGGCGGCGGAGGCGCGCATCCGGGTCCTGCGCGAGGACGTCCGCAGGATGGGGGAGGATCCGTTGACCCTCGAGCGCCTGGCGCGCGAGAACCTAGGAATGGTCATGCCGGGCGACGTTGTTATCGTGTTGCCGGAGGAGGGATCCCTGACCGATGAAGCTGCTGACGCATCCGCTCGACGTGATCGCTGAAGACTGGCGAGCCGCTTCCCGCGAGATCCTCGCTAGCGCTCCCTACCAGGCGCTCGCCGAGCGGTTGGGCGAGGTGGTGCGGCTGCCGGCGGCGGCCGCCGCCTGGGTGCTGGAGCTGCTCGCCGCCGAGCTCGGCCGTCCGCTGCTGGTGGTGGCGGCCCACGAGAGCGACGCCTACGCCTGGCTCGAGGCCGCCCGCCTGGTCGCCGGCGCGGCGGCGGAGGAGCGGTGCGTCTACTTCCCGGCCCCGTCCCTGAGCGTCTACCAGGAGGCCGAGGTCTCCCTGGCGGTGCGGGCGGCCGAGGCGGTGGCGTTGCGCCGCCTCGTCGACGGCGAGGCGTCGACGGTGATCACCACGCCGCGGGCCCTTTTCCGCCGCCTGCCGCGGGCCGCGGACTTCGCCCCCGCCGTCCGCCACATCGCGGCCGGCGAGGAGCAGGCGGTCGACGACCTGGCGCGTCACCTAGTGAAGTGGGGCTACCGGCGCGCCGACTTGGTGTTCGAGGTCGGCCAGTTCGCGGTGCGCGGCGGCGTCTTCGATTTCTTTCCGCCGGGCGAGCCCTCGCCGGTGCGCCTCGACCTCTTCGGCGACACGGTCGAGAGCATCCGTGCCTTCGAGCCCGAGAGCCAGCGCTCCGAGGAGAGCCTGGAGGCGGTGGAGGCGCTGCCGCTCTCGCTCTTCCCGCAGGGCGAGGAAGCCGCCCGCCGTCTCGCCGACCTGCTGGTCGCCCGCATCGGCGCCCACAAGCTCGGCGACGACGCCGCCGGGCGCGTCGAGGCGCTGCGCGGCGAAGGGCGCTTCGACGGCTGGGAGCACTATCTGCCCTTGTTGGCGGCCGAGACCGTGACTCTCACCGAGCTGCTGCCCGAGGCGCTGGTGGTGACCCTCGACCGCGACGCCCTCGCCGCCGACGTCGAGCACCACGCCGAGGTGCTCGCCGCCGAGTACGAGGCGCGGGTGATCCGCGAGCGTCTGGCGCTGCCGCCCGCCGAGCTCGAGGTGGGACCGGCGGCGGTGCGCGCCATCCTCGAGCGGGCCGAGGTGCGGCTTGGCGACCTCCTCGTGCCGCGGCAGGGGGCGGTCGACTTCGCGGCCGGGCTCACCGACGTCTTCCACGACCAGCTCCCGCGGCTTCCGCGCGAGATCGAGACGGCGCGCGGGCGCGGCGACCGGGTGCTGGTGGTGGCCCCCGACGACCATCGGCCGCGGCTGGCCGAGATGCTCGCGTCGCTCGGCGTCGAGGTGGGGCGGGGCGGCGTGGAGCTGGTGGCCGGCGAGCTCGAGCGCGGCTTCCGGCTGCCGGCGGCGGGGCTCACCGTCTTCGGCGAGCGCCAGATCCTTCGCCGCGCGCCGCTGGTGCGCCGCGGGCGCCGCGGCGGGCGGTTCGGTCCCTTCCTGGCGTCGCTGCGCGACCTCAAGGTGGGCGACTACGTGGTGCACGGCGACCACGGCATCGGCCAGTTCGTGGGGTTGCGCACGCTCGGAGCCTCGGCCGCCGACCTCGAGGGGCTGCCGCCGGCGCTGGCGTCCGCGGCGCCCAAAGGAGACGACGGCGGCACCGAGGTGATGGAGATCGTCTACGCCGGCGGCAAGCGTCTGCTGCTGCCGCTCGCCCGTCTCGACCAGGTGCAGAAATACAGCGGCATCGAGGGCCTGGCGCCGCGCCTCGACCGTCTCGGCGGCGCCTCGTGGAACCGCACCAAGAGCCGCATCAAGCGCGGCCTGCGCGACATGGCCGAGGAGCTCCTGAAGCTCTACGCCGAGCGCCGGCTCGCGCGCGCCCCGGAGATCCCCACCGACGAGGGCAGCGAGCTGCGGCGGCAGTTCGACGCCGCGTTCGAATACGAGGAGACGCCGGACCAGCTCGCGGCGATCGCGGCGATCGAGGGCGACCTGGCGCGGGCGCAGCCGATGGACCGGCTGCTCTGCGGCGACGTCGGCTTCGGCAAGACCGAGATCGCCATGCGCGCCGCCATGACGGTGGTCGAGGGCGGCTACCAGGTGGCGGTGCTGGCGCCCACCACCATCCTCGCCGACCAGCACCTCGAGACCTTCCGCCGGCGCTTCGGCAACCTGCCGGTCCGCGTCGACATGATCTCGCGCTTTCGCTCCGCCGCCGAGGTGCGCGAGATCCAGCGGCGCACCGAGGCGGGCGAGGTCGACGTGCTCATCGGCACCCACCGGCTGCTGACCCGGGCGATCGACTTCCCGCGGCTCGGCCTGGTGATCATCGACGAGGAGCAGCGCTTCGGCGTCGCGCACAAGGAGCGGCTCAAGCAGCTCCGCAAGGACGTCCACGTGCTCGCCATGTCGGCCACGCCGGTGCCGCGCACGCTGCAGCTCTCGCTCGCCGGGGTGCGCGACCTCTCCCTGATCGAGACGCCGCCGCGCGACCGCATGGCGGTGGAGACGGCGATCCTGCCCTTCGACGCCGAGCTCGTGCGCGAGGCGCTGGAGTTCGAGATCGGCCGCGGCGGCCAGGTCTACTACGTCTACAACCGGGTCGAGACGATCGAGCGCATGGCGAGCTACCTGCGCGAGGCCGTGCCCGGGCTGACCCTCACCGTCGGCCACGGCCAGCTCGAGGAGGCCGAGCTGTCGCGCCGCATGCACGCCTTCACGGCCGGCGACTACCAGCTCCTGCTCGCCACCACCATCATCGAGAACGGCATCGACATCCCCAACGTCAACACCATGATCGTCCACCGCGCCGACCGCTTCGGGCTGGCGCAGCTCTATCAGCTCCGCGGACGCGTGGGCCGCAGCGACCAGCTCGCCTACTGCTACCTGCTGGTGCCGGGCGACCAGGTGCTCACGCCCGAGGCGCGCAAGCGGCTCGACGCGATCCGCGAGTTCAGCGAGCTCGGGGCCGGCTTCCGGGTCGCCGGGCGCGACCTGGAGATCCGCGGCGCCGGCAACCTCCTGGGGGCCGAGCAGAGCGGGCACATCTCGGCGGTGGGCATCGAGACCTACCTGAACCTGCTCGAGGAGACGGTGGCGGAGCTCAAGGGCGAGCGGCGGGAGGAGGCGCCGTCGGTGCTGCTCGACCTGCCCATCGCGACGTCGATCCCGCCCGAGTACGTGGGCGACGCCAACCTGCGCATGGAGATCTACCGCCGGCTGGCCGCCGGCGAGGAGACCGAGGAGGCGCTCCTCGGCGAGCTGCGCGACCGCTTCGGACCGCCGCCCGAGGGCGTGCGCACGCTGCTCGAGGCGGCGGCCGTCAAGCGCATGGCGGAAGCGCTGCGCCTGCAGTCGATCACGGCCAAGGGCGGGCGCCTGGTGTTCCGTCTGCGGCAGGACGCGCGCGTCGACCCCGGGCGGCTGATCGCGCTCGTCGAGCGGCACCCGAGCTCGCGCTTCAGCCCCTCCGGCGCCCTGACGCTCGAAGGCGTCCGCGCCTCGGAAGCGCTCGCCAGGGCGCGCGAGACGTTGGCCTACCTGGCGGCGGCGGCATGACGCCTGTGCGCATTTTCCGACGCTCGGTCCTCGCCGCCGCGGCGGTCCTGCTCGTCTGCGGCTGCGGCCGGCAGGCGGTCGGCGCCGACGTCGCGGCGACGATCGACGGCGAAGGGATCGCCTATCCCGAGTTCGAGGCCTACCTGCGCGACAACGTCGACGCCGGCGACCTGCCGCTCGCCGCCGCGGTGCTCGGCCAGCTCTTCGACCAGTTCCTCGACGAGCGTCTGCTGGTGCGCCTCGCCCGCGAGCGCGGTCAGGCCCAGGACGGCGACGCCCGGGTCGATCACCGCGCCGCGGTCGCCTACCTGCTGCGCCGCAGCCGTCCCGAGCCGCCGACCGAGGGCGAGGTCGCGGCCTATTACCGCCGCCACCTGGACGACTTCCGGCGCCAGGAGAGCGTGCGCCTGCGCCAGATCCTCGTCCACGGGCCCGAGGACGCCGAGGCCGCCGTCCAGGCGCTGCGCCGCGGCCAGGGCTTCGACCAGGTCGCGGCACGCTTTTCGCAAGTGCCGATGGCGCAGCTCGGCGACGAGGGCGGGCGTCTGACCCGCGACGACCTGCCGGCGGCGTTCGCCGATTCGATCTTCGAGCTCGAGCCGGGCGAGATCAGCGAGATCCTGCCCGCCGAGTACGGCTTCCACATCTTCCAGGTCGTCGAGCGCTTTCCCGCCGACGAGGCGCCGCTCTCCGAGGTCGCGGCGGAGATCCGCCGGGTCCTCGAGCAGCAGGGGCTCGACGAGATGGTGGCCAGCTTCGTCGCCGAGGCGCGAGGGCGTTACAATGTGAAGATCCACCGCTCCAACTTCCCCTTCGACTATCGAGGTTCCTATGTCCAGAAAGAGCACGAATAGCGCCGCGGCCCTGCTTGCCTTGTGCTGGCTGGCCGCGCTGTCGACGCCGGCGCCGGCCGCCGAAGAGCTGAACCGCGTCGTCCTGCGGGTCAACGACCAGATCCTCACCCTCCACGACTTCGAGAACCGCAAGAGCGCCGACGTCACCGCGATCCTCGCCGATTCGCAGCTCTCGATGCAGGAGCGCCAGGAGCTGATCGGTGAGCTCGGCCCCCGCATCATGCACGACATGTTCCGTGAGCTCCTGCTGCTCTCGCGCGCCAAGCAGCTCCGCGTCTTCATTTCCGACCGCGAGGTCGACGAGGCGGTCCGGGAGCTCGCCAAGAGCCGCGGCCTCGAGGACACGGCGACCTTTCAGCAGGCGCTCGAGGCCGCCGGCCTGACCCTCGAGTCACTGCGCGAGAAGATGCGCCGCGAGATGACCTGGAGCCAGGTGGTGAGCCGCGAGGTCACCTCCAAGATCGAGGTCGGCGAGGAGGAGCTGCGGGCCCACTACCGCACCCACAAGGACGATTACTCGATCCCCGAGAAGCGGTGGCTCAAGGAGGTCATCGTGCTCGAATCGAGCGGCAAGAGCCCCGACGAGCTGCAACGGCTCGCCGCCGAGATCCGCAACGAGCTGGCGGCCGGGGGCGAGCTGGAGGCGGTGATCGAGCCCTACCGCGAAGCCGGCCTCACCACCGGCGTGATCGACCTCGACTGGCTGCGCCGCGACGAGCTCGAGGCGACCCTGGCCGAAGCCGCCTTCGCCCTCGAGCCCGGAGCCTTTTCCGAGCCGGTGAAATCGCGCGGCGGCCTGCACGTGCTCCACCTGGCGGGGCTCGAGGAGGCGAAGCTGCGGCCGTTCGACGAGGTCCAGAACGAGATCCTCGGCCGCGAGCGCAACCGCCGCTTCGACCGCGAGCTGCGCAACTACCTCGCCGAGCTCGAACGCGGCGCCTATGTCCAGGAGGATCTCCCCCCCGAGGCCGTCGGCTACCGCAGCCTCGCCTCCGACTACTCGCCCGAGGAAGAAATCGAGCTCTTCCGCCGCCAGGACCTGCCGGCCCGCCCGGAGCCGCCGGGGGAAGGCGAGACCGGCGGCTCCGACTGAGAATCCCTCCCCCTATATCTTGTAGCTCCTCCATCCAACCGGTCCAGATGAAGTAGAACCGGCCTGCCGTTCAGCAAAGCGGCAGGCATCGGTTCTGCACAAGAAGCTGTGCGCGAGCACGGGCGCTTCGAGCCGCCGGGTGGTGGCGTGCAGTGGACGGATGTAGACACGAGGTGGAACTTTGTGGAATATTGTGGAGGATTGTGGTACATTCAGCCCAATCCGCCCGCGGGGATAGGTGACAGGCGATGTTTCGCGGTAGCGCTGCGACCAAGATCGACGAGAAAGGACGCCTGAAGGTGCCCTCGGAGTTCCGCCGCATCCTCGAGGAGCGTTACGGAACGGAGGTCTTCATCACCTCGATCACCGGGGACTCCGCGACGCTCTACCCGCTCCCGGTGTGGGAGGAGATCGAGCAGCGTCTGTCCCTGGTGGCGTCGACGAACCGGGCCAGGCAGCGGTTCCTCGAGCGGGTGAACTACTTCGGGCAGCAGCTTCGGCTCGACGGTCAGGGCCGCGTCGTGGTCCCTCAGATCCTGCGGGAGCAGGCGGAGATGGTGGGTGACGTGGTGGTGAGCGGCCGCATCGAGCACCTCGAGATCTGGAACCGCGAGCGCTTCGACCGCAAGCTCGGCGAGGAGCCTTTCACGGAAGACGACTACCGGGCCCTTGCCGATCTCGGCGTGTGAGGCCCGACGGCGTTTTGAGGATGACGAAGAGCGGAACGGCGGACCTGGTGGAGAGCGAGTGCGAGCGCGACACGAGAGCGTCCTGCTGGCCGAGGTCCTCGACCTCTTCGCCCCGGTGGCGGGCCGCCGCGGGGCGATCCTGGTCGACTGCACGCTCGGCCTGGGCGGGCACGCCGCGGCGCTCCTCGAGCGGTTTCCGGCCGCGGCCCTGGTGGGGATCGACCGCGACCGGCGGGCCCTGGAGCTGGCGGCGCAGCGGCTGGCGCCCTTCGGCGAGCGGGTACGGCTGGCGCGCGGCCGCTTTTCCGAGCTCGAGCGCACGCTGGACGCGCTCGGCGTCGGCCGCGTGCAGGGGATCCTGGCCGATCTCGGCGTCTCGTCGATGCAGCTCGACACGGCCGGGCGAGGGTTCTCGTTCCAGCATGACGGCCCCCTCGACATGCGCATGGGGGGGGATGAGGAAGGAGAGGTCATGACGGCTCACGAGGTGCTCCGGAGCTACTCCGAGAAAGAGCTTCGACGGCTGCTGCGGCTCTACGGCGAGGAGCTCAACGCCCGGCAGATCGCGCGCGCGATCGTGGAATGCCGCGCCGAGCGGCCGCTTGAGACCACCGGGGAGCTCCGGCGGCTCATCGAGCAGGCCAAGCCGGCGCCGCGGCGCGGGCGCAAGTCCGTCCACCCGGCGACCCAGACCTTCCAGGCGCTGCGCATCGAGGTCAACCGCGAGCTCGACGAGCTGCGCGAGCTGCTCGACCAGTCGGTGCGGCGCCTGGAGAGCGACGGACGCCTGGTGCTGATCTCGTACCACAGCCTCGAGGACCGCATGGTCAAGCACACCCTGCGCCACCTCGCCACCGGCGAGATCGAGCCGGTGACCGGGCGGCCGCGGGCCGAGACGCGGGTGATCGAGGTCCTGACCAGGAAGGTCGTGCGTCCCGGCGCCGAAGAGGTGTCGAGGAATCCGCGCGGCCGCTCGGCGCGGCTGCGCGCGGCCCGGAGACTGTGAGGGATGGACAGCCCCTACGCCCTCCACCGGCCGGTCGACAACAGCTATCTCGTGCGGCAGCGGGATCGCCGCCGGCTGCGCGAGCTCCTGGCCGTCGCGGCGGCGGTCCTGGTGCTCGGCGGCGCTCTCTTCGCCTACACCTGGGTCCACGTGGAGCTGCTGCGCACCGGCTACCGCATCGACGAGCTCGAGACCCGGCTCCACGAGGTGCTCGAGGCGGAGCGCAAATGGCGCCTCGAAGCGGCGTACGCCGCCCATCCGGAGCGCGTCGAGCAGCGGGCGCGCCAGGACCTCGCCATGACCGAGCCGAGCCTCGATCAGACGATCTTCTACGAGGAGATCCTGGCACAGGTCCCCTCCCTCGATCCCCCCGGGGGGCCGCGATGAACCGCCGGCTCGTCTTCCTGCTGGCCCTCCTGGCGTCGTGGTTCCTGGCGCTCGGGGCGCGCCTCTATCAGCTCCAGGTGGTGCGCCACGACCACTTCCGCGAGCGCGCCGAGCGGCAGCAGAACCGGGTGGTGGAGCTCACCCCGCCGCGGGGCACGATCTTCGACCGCCGCGGCCACGAGCTCGCGGTGTCGGTGGAGGTCCGGTCGGTCGCCGCCGATCCCACCCTGATCGCCGATCCGGCGGCGACGGCGGCGGCGCTGGCGAAGGTCCTCGGGCTCGACGCCGGCCGTCTCGCCGCCGAGCTCGGCGCCGACCGCGGCTTCGTCTGGGTGCGGCGCAAGATCGCTCCGGAGCGGGCGGCGGCGGTCGACGGCCTCGGGCTCGACGGCGTGTTCCTGCTGCCGGAGAACAAGCGCTATTACCCGCTGGCGAGCCTGGCCGCTCCGGTGTTGGGTTTCGTGGGCACGGACAACTCCGGCCTCGCGGGCCTCGAGTTCCTCTACGACCCGGTGGTGGCCCCGGAGCCTGGCCGGCGCATCGTAGTGCGCGACGCGCGCTTCGGCACCGTGCTCTATCCCCACCACCAGATCGCCGCGGCGCGGCCCGGGCAGGACCTCCACCTGACGCTCGACGCCGCGGTGCAGCACGTGGTCGAGCAGGAGCTCGCACGGGCGGTGCGCGAGGCTGGCGCGGTCCGCGGCATGGTGGTGGTCATGGAGCCGGCGACCGGCGCCGTGCTGGCGATGGCGTCCTACCCCGGATTCGATCCCAACCGCTTCGCCGACTACCCCGAGGAGCGCTGGCGCAATCTGCCGGTGACCGACGCCTACGAGCCCGGCTCCACGTTCAAGATGGTGACCCTGGCCGCGGCGCTCGAGTCGGGGACGCTCCAGCCCTGGGACGTCTTCGACTGCGAGATGGGAGGCATCCGCTTCGGGCGGACGCTGATCAAGGACCACAAGGCGTTCGGCCGGCTGTCGGTGCGGGAGATCCTCGCCAGGTCGTCGAACGTGGGCGCCATCAAGATCGGCCAGGCCGCCGGACGCGAGCGCTTCTACGCCGCCATCCGCGCCTTCGGCTTCGGCCGGCCCACCGGCATCGACCTGCCGAGCGAGAGCGCCGGCATCGTGCGGCCCCTCGAGCGGTGGTCGCCGCTGTCGCCGGCCTACCACGCTTTCGGCCAGGGCCTTTCGGTGACGGCCGTGCAGCTCACGGTGGCCTTCGCCGCCATCGCCAACGGCGGCCGGCTGGTGAAGCCCTACGTGGTCGAACGTATCGGCGAGGGCGGCGAGCCCGCCGTCCAGGCGAGGCGGCCCGAAGTGCCCGAGGTGGTCGGATTGCCGATCTCGCCGTCGTCGGTGCGGCAGATCCGCGAGATGCTCGCCGAGGTGGTGGCCGCCGGCACGGCGAAGGCGGCGGCGGTTCCGGGTTATTCGGTGGCGGGCAAGACCGGCACCGCCCAGAAGGCCGTCGCCGGCGGCGGTTACGCCGCCAACCGTCACGTGGCGAGCTTCGTCGGCTTCGCCCCGGTCGACGACCCGGCGGTGGTGGTCACCGTCATCCTCGACGAGCCGCGCCCGCGCTACCATGGCGGCGAGGTGGCGGCGCCGGCGTTCCAGGCCATCGCCGCCAGGACGCTGCTCTATCTCGGCGTCCCCCCCGAGCGGGACGTCCCCGAGGTATGGCCCGGCGAGAGGCCGAGCGACGTCCCGTCCGTCCGGCTCGCGGCGCAGCTCGAAGCCGAGCCGGCGGCGGCGCCACAGCGTGCCGAGACGCCGCGCGCCGAGACGCCGCCGGGCACGATGCCCGACTTCGCCGGGCTGTCGGCGCGGCAGGCGCTCCTCGCCTCGAGCCGGCTCGGCATCCGTTCGGCGGTCCACGGCCACGGCGCGGTCGTCCGCCAGGAGCCGCCGCCGGGCACGCCGCTCGAGGCCGCCGGCGGACGGGTGGAGCTCTACCTGAAGACGACGGAGGGGACGTGACGGTGCGTCTCCACGAGCTGATGCGCGAGCTGCCCGGACGGCTGCCGCCGGAGGATCCGGAGGTGACCGGCGTCGCCCACGACTCGCGCCGCGTCGGCCCGGGCGACCTCTTCGTGGCCATCGCCGGCGAGCACGCCGACGGCCGCCGCTTCGCCGGCCAGGCGGCGGCGGGCGGCGCCGTGGCGGTGATGGGCGCCGAGCCGGCCCCGCCGGGGCTGCGCGTCCCCTGGGTCGCGGTCGAGGATCCGCGCGCCCTGCTCGGGCCGCTGGCGGTGCGCGTCTACGGCCGGCCGCACGCGCGCCTGCTGCTGGTGGCGGTCACCGGCACCAACGGCAAGTCCACGGTCACGCGTCTGATCGCCCGCGTCCTCGAAGCGGCGGGACGGCCGGCGGGCTTCGGCGGCACCCTCGGCTACCGCTTCGCCGGCCGCGACTACGCCTCGCCGGGGGGCGGCGGCCGGCCGCGGACGACGCTCGAGGCCTGCGACCTCGTGCGCGCCCTCGCCGAGATGGCGCGCGACGGCGCCGCCGCCGCCTGCCTCGAGGCGTCCTCGCACGGCCTCGCCCTCGGGCGGGTGGACGCCCTCGAGTTCGACCTCGCCGTCTTCACCAACCTGACCCGCGACCACCTCGACTTCCACGGCGACCTCGAGAGCTACTTCGCGGTCAAGCGGCGGCTCTTCACCGACTACCTCAAGCCGGCGGGCCGCGCCGTGATCGGCGTCGGCGACGACTGGGGCCGGCGGCTGGCGGGGGAGCTGGCGGCGGCGGGCGTCCCGGTGGTGACCTGGGGCGAGGACGACGGCGACGTCCGCGCGGCGAGCGCCGAGCTCGACCTGGCGGGCATCCGCGCCCGCCTCGTCACGCCGCGCGGCGAGCTCGCGGTCGCCTCGCCGCTCATCGGGCGTTTCAACCTCCTGAACGTGCTGGCGGCGGTGGCGGTGGCGGAGGCCCTGGAGCTCGAGCCGGCGGCGGCGGTCCGGGGCATCGCCGCCGAAGGGCCGCTGCCCGGCCGCCTCGAGCCGGTCCGCGCCGGCCAGGACTTCCCGGTCTTCGTCGACTACGCGCACACGCCGGGAGCGCTGGCGGCGGCGCTCGGCTCCCTGCGCGAGCTCTCGGCGCGCCGCATCGCCGTGGTCTTCGGCTGCGGCGGCGAGCGCGACCGGGGCAAGCGGCCGGAGATGGGGCGGATCGCCGGCGAGCTCGCCGATCTCGCCATCGTCACCTCCGACAACCCGCGCGGCGAGGACCCCGAGGCGATCCTCGACGCGGTCGAGGTCGGCCTGCGCCAGAGCGGCGGCCGCTACCGGCGGGTGACGGACCGGCGCGCGGCCCTGCGCGAGGCCGTCGAGGTGGCGGCGAGCGGCGGCGCCCCGGGCTGGATGGTGCTGGCGGCCGGCAAGGGGCACGAGCAGGTGCAGCTCGTGGGCGAGAGCCGGATCCCGTTCTCCGACCGCCGGGAGCTGGAAGCGGCCCTGGCAAGGAGCGGGAATGCCTGAACGCACCTCGTCCGAGCGCACCCTGGCGATGGCGGCCGCGGCCATGGACGGCCGGGTGATCGAGGGCGATCCCGCCGCCCGGTGGCGGGGCGCGGCGATCGACTCGCGCCGCGTCGAAGGCGGCGAGCTCTTCTTCGCGCTGCCGGGCGAGAAGGCCGACGGCCACGACTACGTGGCCGACGCCGGGCGCCGCGGCGCCGCCGCGGCGGTCGTCCACCGCGACGTCGAGCCCCCCGGGGGCGCCTGCGGCCTGGTGCGGGTGGCGGCGACCTTCGCCGCCCTCCACGCGCTGACCCGGGCGGTGCGCGCCGCGGTGCCGCGGCAGCTCGTGGCGGTCACCGGCTCCACCGGCAAGACCACGACCAAGGAGCTCCTCGCCGCGATGCTCGGCCGCCGCTTCGCGACCGCCAGGAACCCGGGCAACCTCAACAACCTCTACGGCTTTCCCGTGGCCTTGCTGGGCGTGCCCGACTACTGCGCCTGGATGGTGGCGGAGATGGGCATGTCGGTGCCGGGCGAGCTCGGCCAGGTGAGCCGGCTCGGACGCCCGGACGCCGTGGTCTTCACCAACGTCCGGGCAGTGCACCTCGAGAACTTCGCCGACCTGGCGGCCATCGCCGACGCCAAGGCCGAGATCTTCGCGGGTCTCGCCGACGGCGGCCTGGTGGTGGCCAACGCCGACGACCCGGAGGTCGAGCGCATCGTCCGCCGCCACGCGGCCGAGCACCGGGTCCGCCTGGTGCGCTACGCCGTACGCGACCGCGGCGCCGAGGTGACGGCGACGCCGCCGCGTCCGCGGGAGGACGGCCGCGTGGGCAGCCGCTTCGAGCTCGCCGCCGGCGGCGAGACGGTGGCCGTCGAGCTGCCGGTCCACGGCCTCTACAACGCCGAGAACTGCCTGGCGGCGGCGGCCTGCGCCCACGCCCTCGGCGTGCCGCTGGCCGAGATCCGCGCCGCGGCCGCGGCCTTCACGCCCGCGGCCGGCCGCGGCGAGGTCTTCCGGCTCGCCGGCGGCGTGACCCTCGTCGACGACACCTACAACTCCAATCCCGACGCCGCCGAGAAGGCCCTGGAGAGCGCCCGCGCCCTCGCCGGCGAGCGCTGGGTGGCGGTGCTCGGCGAGATGCTCGAGCTCGGCGACGCGGCCGGCGGCTTCCACCGCCGGGTGGGCGCACGGGCGGCGGCCCTGGGCTTCGACCCGATCGTCGGCGTGGGCGAGCTGGCGCGCGAGCTGCTGGCCGGCGCCGTGCGCCACGGCGCGGCAGGCCGAGGCGTGACCGCGTCGCACTTCGGCGACGCCGCCCAGGCCGCCGTGGGCCTGCCCTCCGCCGTGCGCCCCGGCGACGTGGTGCTGGTCAAGGGTTCGCGGGGCGTCGGGCTCGAGGCGGTGGTGCGGGCGTTGCGCGTCGAGCTGGCGCCCGAGCGGGAGGATGGCTGATGCTCTACGAGCTCCTCTATCCGCTGCACGAGCGCTTCGGGGCGTTCAACGTCTTCCGCTACATCACCTTCCGCACCGGCGGCGCGGTATTGACGGCGATCGTCCTGTCGCTGGCGCTGGGCCCCTGGTTCATCGCCACCCTGCGCCGCCTTGCGGTGGGCCAGAACATCCGCGAGCTGGGCCCGGCGAGCCACCAGGTCAAGGCCGGCACGCCCACCATGGGCGGCCTGCTCATCCTCTTCGCGCTCATCGCCTCGACGCTGCTGTGGGCACGCCTGTCCAATCCCTACCTGTGGATCGCGGTCGGCGTCACCGCCCTGTTCGGCCTCGTCGGCTTCGCCGACGACTTCCTCAAGGTGCGCCGCGGGCGCAACCTGGGGCTGACGGCGCGCGTCAAGTTCCTGCTGCAGACGCTGGTGGCGGCGGCGGCCGCGGCGGTGCTGCTGAAGCTGCCCGCGGTCTTCGGCATCGCGCCGACGCTGACCTTTCCGTTCCTCAAGGACGTGGCCGTGAACCTCGGCTGGCTCTACGTGCCGTTCGTGGTGATGGTGCTGGTCGGCGCCTCCAACGCCGTCAACCTCACCGACGGGCTCGACGGCCTGGCCATCGGCTCGACGCTCATCGCCGCCGCCACCTACGCCATCTTCACCTACGTGGCGGGCCACAAGGTGGTGGCCAACTACCTCCAGGTGGTGGCGGTGCCGGGCGTCGGCGAAGTGACGGTCTTCTGCGGCGCCCTGGTGGGCGCGAGCCTGGGCTTCCTGTGGTTCAACTGCCATCCCGCCGAGGTCTTCATGGGCGACGTCGGCTCCCTCGCCCTGGGGGGCGCGATCGGCACCGTGGCGGTCCTCGCGAAGCAGGAGCTGGTGCTGGTGCTGGTCGGCGGGCTGTTCGTGATGGAGGCCCTGTCGGTGATCCTGCAGGTGAGCTTCTTCAAGGTGACCGGCGGCAAGCGAGTCTTCCGCATGGCGCCGTTGCACCATCACTTCGAGCTCACGGGCTGGTCGGAGCCGAAGATCATCGTGCGCTTCTGGCTGATCGCGATCTTCTTCGCGCTGCTCGGCCTGTCGACGCTGAAGCTGAGGTGAGGGAGGGCGGGATGGCGCAGAAACTGGTCCACGACCGCGTGCTCTTCACCACCGTGCTGCTGCTCGCCGGCCTCGGCCTGGTCATGGTCTTCTCGGCCAGCGCGGTGATGGCGAAGGGGCGCGGCTTCGCGCTCAATCCCTTCTTCGTCAAGCAGTGCCTGGCGGCGGCGATCGGCCTGGCGGCGATGTTCGCGGTCATGCACGCCGACTACCGCTGGCTGCGGCGACCGGCCGTCGTCTACGCCTTGCTCCTCGGGGCGCTGGTGCTGCTGGTGGCGGTGCTCTTCGCGCCGACGCTCAACAACTCGCGGCGCTGGTTCTTCGTCGGCGGCGTGTCGGTGCAGCCTTCGGAGCTCGGCAAGCTGGCGCTGGTCGCCTTCGTCGCCTACCAGGTCGAGCGCAAGAAGGACCGGCTCTCGAGCTACGGCTTCCTGATCCCGGCGAGCTTCGCCACCGCGCTGATGGCCACGCTGGTGCTGATGGGCGGCGACCTCGGCACCGCCGTGCTGCTGTGCCTGCCGCCGCTGGTGATGATCGTGCTGGCGGGCGTCTCGTGGCGCTTCCTGCTGGTCGGCGCCGGCATGCTGCTGCCCATCCTCGGGGTCTCGGTCCTGCTCGTGCCGTACCGGCTCAGACGCTGGCTCGCCTTCTTCGATCCGGAAAGCGACCCGCTGGGCAGCGGCTTCCAGGTGCTGCAGTCGCTGATCGCCGTCGGCTCGGGCGGGCTCTTCGGGCTGGGTCCGGGCAACTCGGTGCAGAAGCTCTACTTCCTGCCCTCGCCCCACGCCGACTTCATCTTCGCCATCATCGCCGAGGAGCTCGGCCTCCTCGGCGCCCTGGGGCTGCTGGCGCTCTTCGCCGTGCTGCTGTGGCGCGGCGTCCTGGCCGGCTTCCAGGCGCCCGACGACCTCGGGCGCTACCTCGCCTGGGGCTTCACCTCGCTCCTCGTGGTCCAGGCCCTGCTCCACGCCAGCGTCGCCCTGGCGCTCGTGCCCACCACCGGCATCCCCCTGCCCTTCATCTCGCACGGCGGCTCGTCGCTGGTCACCACGCTCGTCGCCTGCGGCGTGATCCTGAACGTCTCGCAGCACCGCCTGACGCGGCACCCCCTGGAGGCATCATGGCTGACGTCGTGAAGGCGGCCGGGGCCGGCACCCCCCACGCCCTGCTCAGCGGCGGCGGCAGCGGCGGGCACGTGTTCCCGGGCCTGGCGATCGCCTACGAGCTGCGCCGCCGGGGCTGGCAGGTGAGCTGGGCCGGCTCGCGGCGCGGCCTCGAGGCGCGCCTGGTGCCGGAGCGCGGCGTGCCGTTCCACGCCTTGCCGGCGCGCCCGGTCGTCGGCCAGGGCGTCGCCGGCAAGGTCAAGGCGGCGGCGACGGTGGCGCGCGGCGCCTGGCACGCGCGGCGCCTGGTGCGGCGGCTGGGGGCCGGCGTGGTGGTCGGCACCGGCGGCTACGTGTCGGTGCCCGCGGTGCTCGGCGCGCGCCTGGCGTCGCGGCCGGCCCTGCTCGTCGAGCCCAACGCGTCCGCCGGCGCCGCCAACCGCTGGCTGTCGCGCTTCGCGTCGGAAGCCGCCGTGGCGTACGACACGACCGCCCGCCAGCTCCGCTGCCCGGCCTCTACGACCGGCGTGCCGGTGCGCGCCGAGCTTTTCGCCGCCGGCGAGCTGCCGCCCTCGCCGCCGCTGCGCCTGCTGGTCGTCGGCGGCAGCCAGGGCGCGCGCCAGCTCAACGAGCTCCTCCCACTCGCCCTCGCCCGCCTCGAGCCGACCATCGCGCTCACCGTCCTCCACCAGGCGGGCGAGAAGAACCTCGGAGACGCGCGCGCGTCCTACGCCGCCGCCGGTCTCCCCCCGTCCCCCTCCGGTTCTTCATCTTCATCTTCATCTTCATCTTCATCTTCATCTTCTTCCTCTTCTCCTCCCCGAGTAGAAGTCGTCCCCTTCCTCGACGACATGCCCGCGGCCCTGCGCGACGCCAACCTCGTCCTCTCCCGCGCCGGCGCCATCACCCTGGCCGAGATCTGCGCCGCGGGCCGTCCGTCGATCCTGTTGCCCCTGGCCCTGGCGGGCGGCCACCAGTCCGACAACGCCGGCCGCCTGGCCGCCGCCGGCGCCGCCGAGACGCTCCCCCTGGAGGCCACCGCCGGCGACCTGGCGGCGCTGCTCACGGCGCTGGCGGCCGACCGCGGCCGTCTGACGGCGATGGCCCGGGCGGCGCGCGGCCTGGCCCGCGAGGGCGCCGCGGCGGCCATCGCCGACCGCGTGGAGCGGCTCGCCAAGCGGCTCGGCCGCGGGAGGCGCGGCTGATGTTCCGCATCTTCACCGGCCTCCACCACGTCCACTTCGTGGGCATCGGCGGCGCCGGCATGTCGGGCATCGCCGAGGTGCTGCTCGACTACGACGTGGCGGTCAGCGGCTGCGACCTGGCGTCGAACGAGCTCACCGAGCGTCTCGTGGAGCTCGGAGCCGGGATCTCCGAGGGCCACTCGCCGGCGCACCTGGACGGGGTCGACCTGGTGGTCAAGTCCTCGGCCGTGGGCGACGAGAACCCGGAGATCCTGGCCGCCCGCGAGCGCGGCATCACCGTGGTGCGCCGCGCCGAGATGCTCGGCGAGCTGATGCGGCTCAAGTACGGCATCGCGGTCGCCGGCACCCACGGCAAGACCACCACCACCTCGCTCATCGGCACGCTGCTGACCGAGGCCGGGCTCGACCCGACGGTGATCGTCGGCGGGCGCATGCGGGTGCTCGGCACCGGCGCCCGGGTGGGCAAAAGCGACTACCTGGTGGCCGAGGCCGACGAGTACGACCGCAGCTTCCTGCGCCTGATGCCGATCATCGCCGTGGTGACCACCATCGACCGCGACCACCTCGACACCTACGGCAGCTTCGCCGCCATCAGCGACGCCTTCGTGGATTTCCTGACCCGGGTGCCCTTCTTCGGCCGCATCGTCGCCTGCCTCGACGACCCCAACGTGCAGGCCATCCTGCCGCAGCTCGTGCCCGGCCACCGGGTGACGACCTACGGCCTGACGCCACAGGCCGACCTGGTGGCGGAGGAGCTCGAGACGACGCCCGCGGGCTCGCGCTTCGCGGTGCGCCACGCCGCCGACGGCGAGCTGGGGACGATCGAGCTGCCGATGCACGGGCGCCACAACGTGCAGAACGCGCTGGCGGCGGTGGCGGTGGGCCGCGCCCTGGGCCTCGACTTCGGCCGCACCGCCCGGGCCCTCGCCGCCTTCGGCGGCGTCCACCGGCGCTTCGAGCGCCTCGGCACCTGGCGCGGCGCCGCCGTGGTCGACGACTACGCCCATCACCCCACCGAGGTCACGGCGACGCTGCAGGCGGCGCGCCTGGCCTTCCCGAAGAGCCGCGTCCACGCCGTGTTCCAGCCCCATCTCTTCTCGCGCACCCGCGACCTGTGCGACGACTTCGCGCGCTCCCTGCTGGAGGCCGACACCGTGCTGGTGACGGCGATCTATCCGTCGCGCGAGGCGCCGATCGCGGGCGTGAGCGGCGAAGACGTGGTGGCGGCGGCGCGCGAGAGCGGCCATCGCCGCATCGCCTACTGCGCCGACTGGCGCCAGGCGGCGGCGTTGCTCGCCGAGCGCGTGGCCGGCGGCGACGTGGTGATCACCATGGGCGCCGGCGACATCTACCGGCTGGCGCAGGAGCTGGTCGCGGCTCCGGCGGCCACGGAGGCGACGCCGTGAGCAGCGGACGCGTGCTGCCCTTCCGCCCGCGGGCCGGCGGCCCGGCCTTCGACGGCCACGGCGCGGCGCCGGCGCTGCGGCACCGCGGCGGCGAGTCGCCCTTCCGGCGCCCGCGGGGCGCCATCCGTCACCTGCGGCGCGGTCCCCTGCTGCGCTTCGGCCGTCCCTTGCTGGCGGCGCTGGCGATCGTCGGCGCGCCGGCGGCGGCGGCGGCGTGGATCCTCGTCTCGCCGCGGTTCGCCCTGCGCGATCTCGACGTGCGGGTGGAGCCGGGGGGGCGGGTGTCGGCGGCGTGGGTCCGCCAGGCCTTGCGGCCGGCGGTGGGCCTGAACCTGCCGCGCCTGCCGCTCGAATGGGTCGACGCCGCGCTCTCGCTCCATCCCTGGGTGCGAGGCGCCGACGTGCGCAAGCAGCTTCCGGACCAGCTCGTCGTGGAAGTGATCGAGAAGCGCGAGGTGGCCCTCGGTCGCGGCGACGCCGGGGATCCCGGGAGGTCCGACGGACCGGCCCTGTGGTACCTCGACGCGGACGGCGAGCGCATCGCCCCCATGGACCCCGCGGACGGCGAGACCGACCTGGTGCTGGTCTCCGGCCGCGCCGCCGCCGGCCTGCGCCCGGCCCTCGCGCTCCGGCAGGAGATCGACGCGGTGGCGCCCGGCTGGGCCGCCGCCCTCTCCGAGATCGAGGTGCTCGGCGAGCAAGACTTCCGCGTGTGGAGCGCCGACCTGCCGTTCCCCCTGCTGGTTCGCTCCGGCACCCTGGCGGGCAAGAACGGCTACCTGGAAGCGCTCCTGCCCGAGATCCTCCGCCGCTACGGCCACGTCGCGGCGGTCGACCTCCGCTTCACGAGACGCATCATTCTGCAACCTTCCGCCCGCGGCCGCGGCGCCGCGGGCGGTCCTCAGAAAGGCTAGGTGGAGGATGGCAAGACCGGATCCCTACCTGGTGGGAATCGACGTCGGCTCCTCGAAAGTCGGCGTGCTGATCGGCCAGCGGGGCGACGCCGGCGGCGTCGAGGTGGTCGGCAAGGGCCTGGCGCCCAACCGCGGCACCCGCCGCGGCAACATCGTCAACGTCGAGCAGACCGTCGACGCGCTCAAGCAGGCGGCCGAAGAGGCCGAGGTCATGGCCGGCGTCGAGATCTCGCGCGCCTACGTCGGCATCGCCGGCTCGGACGTGCGCAGCATCAACTCGCGCGCCATCGTCTCGGTGTCGCGCCGCGACCGCGAGATCACCCGCCAGGACGTCAAGCGCGCCCTCGACGCGGCCCAGGCGGCGGCCCTGCCGGCCGACCGCGAGGTCCTCCACGCCGTCCCCCAGGAGTTCGTGGTCGACGACCAGGGCGGCATCAACGAGCCGGTCGGCATGCTCGCCAGCCGGCTCGAGGTCGCGGTGCACCTGGTCACCGGCAACGGCGCCCGCACCAAGACGCTCCAGACCTGCGTCAACCGCGCCGGCATCGAGGTCGTCGAGCTGGTCTTCGAGCCCCTGGCCACGGCGACGGCGGTGCTCACGCCCGACGAGCGCGAGCTCTCGGTGCTCCTCATCGACGTCGGCGGCGGCGGCACCGAGTACTCGCTCTTCGCCGAAGGCGCGGTGCAGCACAGCGCCGTGCTGCCGATCGGCGCCAGCCACTTCACCAGCGACCTGGCGATGGTGCTGCGCACGCCCTTCGCCGAGGCCGAGCGCCTGAAGACGCGCTACGGCTGCTGCCTCGAATCGCTCATCGACGAGGACCAGGGCGTGACCGTGACCGCCGTCGCCGGCGGCCCCAAGCGCCTGGTGCCGCGGCGCCAGCTCTGCGAGATCCTGCAGCCGCGCGCCGAGGAGCTGCTGACCTTGATCCGCGACGACCTGGCCAGGAACGGCTGGGACGACGCCCTGCGCGGCGGCGTGGTCCTGACCGGCGGCGGCGCCAAGCTCGACGGCCTGCTCGAGATCGCGCAGCAGCTCTTCGGCGCCACCGTGCGCTACGGCATGCCGCGCGGCCTCGGCGGCCTCGTCGACGTCATCAACAGCCCCACCTGGGCCTCGGCCTCGGGTCTGCTGCTCTACGGCCTGGTGGCCGAGGAGCACCGCGGACGCGCGCGCCGCCAGCCCTTCACCGTCAAGCGCATGATCGACAAGGTGCGGGGCGTTTTCTCCGACCTGCTTTGAAACGGTTTTCGAGCCAGAGCAACGGCCCAACAGGGAGACGCGACATGATCCTCTTCGACGAAATGCACGACAGACCGGCGAACGTTCCCATCACGCTCGACAGCCCGGATCAATCGCCCGCCAAGATCAAAGTGATCGGCGTCGGCGGCGGCGGCGGCAACGCCGTCAACCGCATGATCTCCGTGGGGCTGCGCGGCATCGAGTTCATCAGCGCCAACACCGACCTCCAGGCCCTGCGGCGCTCCGACGCGGCGGCCAAGCTGCAGCTCGGCGACAACCTGACCCGCGGTCTCGGCGCCGGCGGCGATCCCGAGCTCGGCCGCAAGTCGGCCCTCGAGGACACCGAGCGCATCCTCCAGATCCTCGACGGCGCCGACATGATCTTCCTCACCGCCGGCATGGGCGGCGGCACCGGCACCGGCGCGGCGCCGATCATCGCCTCGCTGGCGGCGGAGATCGGGGCGCTCACCGTGGCGGTGGTGACCAAGCCCTTCAGCTTCGAGGGCCGCCGCCGCATGACGCTGGCCGAACGCGGCGTCGAGGAGCTGCGCAGCGCCGTCGACACCCTGATCACCATCCCCAACGAGCGCCTGCTGACCTTCGTCGACCGCGGCACGCCGCTGACCGAGGCCTTCCTGATCGCCGACGACGTGCTGCGCCAGGCGGTCCAGGGCATCAGCGACCTGATCACGGTGCCGGGCGAGATCAACGTCGACTTCGCCGACGTCCGGGCGATCATGACCGGCATGGGCATGGCATTGATGGGCACCGGCATCGCCAAGGGCGAGAACCGGGCGATCGAGGCAGCGCAGCGGGCGATCTCCTCGCCGCTCCTGGAGGAGACCTCGATCGAGGGCGCCAAGGGCGTGCTGCTCAACATCTCGGGCGGCCGCGACCTGACGCTGCACGAGGTCGCCGAGGCGGCGCGCGTCATCTCCGAAGCCGTCGACCCGGAGGCCAACATCATCTCCGGCATGGTCGTCGACCCCCAGATGGAAGACGAGATGAAGGTCACGGTGATCGCCACCGGCTTCGACCGGGTGCCGGAAGAGGCGCGCCAGGCCGTCCGCGGGCTGCGCCGCTTCTCGGAGCTGAAGAGCTCCGAGCGTCCGTCCGTGGAGACCCGTCCGCCCGAGCGTCCGGTGACCGAGCGCCAACCCTCGGAGCGCCGGCCGCCGGAGCGTCAGCCCCTGGAGCAGAAAACGCTGGAGCGGACGCTGCCGCCGGTGCGCGAGGCCGAGCCGCCGTCGCGGGAGGACGAGGACGTCCCCTTCTACCGCAAGGCCTTCGCCCAGAGCCTGCCGGAGGATCCGAACGGCTACGGGCCGAACTGGTCGAACGTCGACGATTACGACATCCCGACCGTCCTGAGGAAGCAGATGGACTGAAGGAGGCTCTGTCTACCTTTGCGAGTGTGCGCGCCGCCGTTGGCGTGAATCGGCCGGATGACGCCAGTGTCAGCGGCGGAGTAGACAGGCCGATCCCCGCGCCCACGGCGATCAATCCGCGAAGATCTCGTTCAGGCTTCCCGCCGTCAGGATTCGCTCTGCCCAGACGAGGAGCTGCTCCGCGTCGGCCGATCTCACCCGCTCCATCGCCCATGCCGGCAGCGGACCGTGCTTGCTCTCCATTTGCCGTAGCACGACTTCGGCCTCGCCTTCGCGCAGCCCCTTTTTCCTGCCCTCACGCAGGCCCTCCTTGCGACCTTTCTTCCAGCCTTGACGTTCCCAATCCTGTGTCCAGCGGATAATCCTCTGCTCCAGCATCGACGGCACCTCCACAAGCTGGCTGATTCTGGGTCGCTTCGATCCGACCGGCGTCAGCCTCCGAAAGATTACCTCGTTGATGAAGACCACGAAGGCAGCTTCCAACCCTTGGTCCTCACGTCCCGAGACCATG
>DASWIG010000828.1:0-2401 GCA_036397835.1 Thermoanaerobaculia bacterium | reverse complement strand
CGGCGATGACGGCGACGGTCATGACGGGAGAGGAGTCTAGACGATCCGCAGCAGAGGACGGCTGCGCCTCGCCACCTCGGCGGCCACCGCTTCGCAGACCTTGCGGAAGGCCTCGGCGTGCGCCCCGTCGGGCTCGCTGACGACGATCGGCTCGCCGGCGTCGCCGCCCTGGACGATCGCCGGGTCGAGGGGGATCTTGCCGAGGAAGGGACAGCCCAGCACCTCAGCCGTGCGCTCGCCGCCGCCGCGCTTGAAGATGTCGGTCTCCTTGCCGCAGTGCGGGCACACGAACCCCGACATGTTCTCGATGATGCCCACCACCGGCACGTTGACTTTGCGGAACATCGCCAGGCCCTTGCGGGCGTCGATCAGCGCCACGTCCTGCGGCGTGGTCACGATCACGGCGCCGGCGATGGGCACTTTCTGGGTGAGGGTGAGCTGGGCGTCGCCGGTGCCCGGGGGCAAGTCGAGGATCAGGTAGTCGAGCTCGCCCCAGTCGACGTCGCCGAGGAGCTGGAGCAACGCCTTGTAGACCATCGGGCCGCGCCAGATCACCGGAGTGTCCATCTCCACCAGGAAGCCGAGGGACATCAGCTTGATGCCGTACTTCTGGAACGGCAGCACCTTCTGGCCGTCGGACACCGGACGATCCGTGATGCCGAACATGGTCGGCAGCGACGGGCCGTAGATGTCGGCGTCGAGCAGGCCCACCGCGGAGCCGAGCTGCGCCAGGCGCACCGCCAGGTTGGCGGCGATCGTCGACTTGCCCACGCCGCCCTTGCCGCTGGCCACCGCGATCACGTGCCGCACGTCGGGCAGCAGCCCGCGGTCGCGGCCCTGGCCGGTGCCGCGGCCGGCCGGGGGCGTGACCTGCAGCCGCACGTCCACGCGGTCGATCCCGTCCACCGCGGCGAGGGCGGCGCGGGTCTCGTTCTCGACCTGGTCGGCGGCCTCCGGGTTATGGGTCGACATCGCCAGCTCGACCACGGCGGTGCGGTCGTCGATCCGCACCGACTTGACGAAGCCGAAGGAGACGATGTCCCGGCTCATGCCGGGGTAACGGACGTTTTTGAGCGCGTCCCAGACCTGCTCTTCGATGTCTTTCGTCATGAGGATCCTTTCGTCAGCCTGCTAGGATAGCAGCAGGGCGCACGCCGTGCGCCCCTACACCGTTTCCCTATAATCTCCGCAACACATGCCGCGCCCCGAGCGTGGCCTTTTCGCTAAGCTGTTCTCGGGAGTCAACGCCGGAGCTCCGATGTCGACCGAAGTGAAGCACCCCGGAACGATCCTGCTGGAGCGCTTCTTACAGCCTTTGGGCATCACTCCTTCCCGACTCGCCAAGTCGATCGGGGTCCCGACTCGCCAAGTGTCCGCGTTGATCGCGGGGCGGCGGCGCGTCACTCCGGACACGGCAGCCCGTCTGGCATTGTTCTTCGACGTGCCCCCACTATGGTGGCTCGTGCACCAGGCTCGCTACGACGCGACGCACCTGGCGCCGGTGGAGGCGCTTCGAGACGTCGTTTCCCCCTATGAGGAGCTCTCCGACGTCTTGGTGACGCCGCACGGCGTGACGCGTCTCGCCCCGGTCGAAGCCGTTGCGGCAGTGACCGCGACGGCGGCCTATTCGGAGGAGTTCCTGGCTCGTCTGCGTGCCCAGGCGAAATGGGTCGAAGACTCTCCGCGAACCGTGCTCGAGACGACCTTCGCCGACGGGACCGTGGCGTTGGTGGGCAAGTAGGCAATGGCCGGCCGATTCGAAAAGCTAGCCGGCGCCGTTGCGGCGAAGGTCCTGCTCGACGCTATCGACGCCTCGCAGCGACTCTCGGAGCTCAGCGTGCCGCATGCCTTGATCGGCGGTCTGGCCGTTGGCGTCCACGGGCACCCTCGGGCGACGAAGGACGTCGATTTTCTCGTCGGCGCGGAGGCGTTTCAGAGCACGTCACCGCTCCTGGTCTATCGAGAGGAGCTACGCGACCTTGTCCGAATCGGCGCCATCGACCTCCTGGCTGTTCCTCCGGCCTATCCCTCGCTTGCCGAGCACCTCGTGACTGCGGTCAAGGGCGGAGAAGTCCCGGTAGTCCCGGTGGAGGCGTTGATTCTCCTCAAGCTGCACGCCGACCGGCCGCAAGATCGAGCCGACGTCGTGGCCCTGCTTCATGCCGGAGCCGACACTGCGGTAGTGACCCGCTATCTTCGAGACCATGCCACGGAGCTTGTGGGCCGATTCGCGGAGCTGGTGCCGGCCGCGCACGGTAGTTGAGCCCAAGGCCTCGCGCCCGTCCGGACGGCCCCGTA
Organism: Thermoanaerobaculia bacterium; assembly: GCA_036397835.1. GTDB lineage: Bacteria > Acidobacteriota > Thermoanaerobaculia > Multivoradales > J023 > DASWIG01. Next base: position 103 of record DASWIG010000828.1, on the reverse strand, counting down.
GGGGCCGCGCGCACGCCGTGCGCCCCTACGCCGATTCCTGTAATGTCGGGCTGGAGATGCCGCGCACCGCCCTCTTCGTCTCCTGCCTCGTCGACCAGTTCTT
>DASWIG010000827.1:0-24426 GCA_036397835.1 Thermoanaerobaculia bacterium | reverse complement strand
CCGCCAGCCCCGAGCCCACCGGCCACTGCGCCTCGGCCCGCGCCATCGCCTCCTGGACGTTCAAGGTGCCGAGCTCGCGGAAGAGCAGGAAGAGGCCGAGGGCCATGGCGGCGTCGCCCACCCGGGTGACGACGAAGGCCTTGCGCGCGGCGGCACCGTTGGCGGGATCGGCGTACCAGAAGCCGATCAGCAGGTAGCTGCACAGCCCCACCCCCTCCCAGCCGAGGTAGAGCAGCACCAGGTCGTCGGCGAGCACCAGCACGAGCATGGCGCACACGAAGAGGTTCATGTAGGCGAAGAAGCGCGAGTAGCCCGGGTCGCCGAGCATGTACTCGGCCGAATAGAGGTGGATGAGCGCGCCGACCACGGTGATCACGAGCACCATCACCAGCGACAGCGGATCCAGGTAGAAGGCGACGGCGGGCCGGAAGTCGCCGACGGCGATCCAGGTCCACAGGGTCTGCGTCACCGCGTCGCCCTCCGGCGGCGCCACGAGGAAGCGGATCGCGATCGCCAGCGCCACCAGCGCCGACAGCCCCACCGAGCCCACGCCCACGACCGCGGCGGCGTAAGGCCGGCGCAGCCACCGCCCGGCCAGGGCCAGCACCAGGAAGCCGGCGAGCGGAAAGGCGGGGATCGTCCACAGGAGGTCGTACATTGCTGTGTCTCTCAGAGTCGGACTTGTCGGACGGGTCCGACCTGTCGGACATGTCCGACTTTTCCCATCAGTCTCTCAGCTCCGCGGCGGCGTCGGCGTCGAGGGTCTTGAATTGCTGGTGGAGCTGCAGCACCAGGGCGAGCCCCACCGACACTTCGGCCGCCGCCATCGTCAGGATGAAGAGGAAGAAGACCTGGCCGTCGGCCTGGCCCCAGCGGGCGCCGGCGGCGACGAAGGCGAGGCCGGCGGCGTTGAGCATGATCTCGATCGAGATCAGCATGAAGAGCACGTTGCGGCGCACCAGGAGACCCTTCATCCCGAGGACGAAGAGCACCGCCGCCAGCACCAGCACCTGCTCGAGTTGGATCCCGGTCATCGCGCGGCGTCCTTGTCGCGGCGTCCGAGGTGGTAGGCGCCGACGAGGCCGGCGAGCAGCAGCATCGAGGCCAGCTCGACGCCGAGCAGGTAGGGGCCCAGCAGCACCCGGCCGACCTCGCGGGGCGACACGGCGCCCGCGGTGGCAGGGGCGCCGCTGCCCTGCGCCAGCACGTAGCCGAGCTCCAGGAGCAGCACCGCGGCGAGGGCCACCGGCCCCAGCCAGGCTCCGGGCTGCAGCCAGTGCCGCTCCTGCTCCTCCGCCTCCCGCCCGAGGTTGAGCAGCATGACGACGAAGACGAAGAGCACCATGATCGCCCCGGCGTAGACGATCACCTCGAGCGCCGCGATGAACGGCGCGCCGAGCAGGAAGAAGATCATCGCCACCGCGAAGAGCGACACGATGAAGTAGAGCAAGGCGTGGATGGCGTTGAGGCGCGAGATCGTCATCGCCGTGGCGAACACGGCGACGGTGGCGGCGACGTAGAAGAGCACGGTCACGGCAGCAGGCTCCTGACGTCCACCGGCGGCTCTTCGTTCTCCGCCTCGCCCTTGTCCTTGCCGCCGATCGCCAGCCCGGCCACCCGGTAGAAGTTGTAGTCGGGGTACTTGCCGGGGCCGTCGATCAGCAGGTCTTCCTTCTCGTAGACCATTTCCTGGCGCTCGAGCTCGCTCATCTCGAAGTCCGGCGTGAGCTGGATGGCATAGGTGGGGCACGCCTCCTCGCAGAAGCCGCAGAGGATGCAGCGCGACATGTTGATGCGGAAGAACTCGGGGTAGCGGCGGCCGTGCTCGTCCTCGGTGGCCTGCAGCGCGATGCAGTCCACCGGGCAGGCCGCCGAGCAGAGGTGGCAGGCCACGCAGCGCTCCTCGCCGTCGGGATCGCGCGCCAGGATGATGCGCCCCCGCCAGCGCGGCGCCAATCTCACTTTCTCTTCGGGATACTGGATGGTGATCGGTCTCCTGAAGACGTTCAGGAAGACGTACCACAGGCTGCGCAGAGCGCTGATCAAGGGCCACCCCCTTGACGGACGAGCACGACGGCGCCGGTCACCAGGAGATTGAGGAGCGAGAGCGGCAGCAACACCTTCCAGCCCCAGCTCATGAGCTGGTCGTAGCGCGGCCGCGGCATCCCCGCCCGCAGCAGGATGAAGAAGCAGATGAAGAACAACGTCTTCGCGAAGAACCACACGAGCGGCGGCAGCCACGGCCCGGACCAGCCGCCGAAGAAGAGCACCGTCAAGAGCGCCGACACCAGGGTGACGCCCACGTATTCGCCGACGAAGAACATGCCGAACTTGATGCCGGAATATTCGCTGTGGTAGCCGGCGACCAGCTCGCTCTCGGCCTCGGGCAGGTCGAAGGGCAGGCGGTGGGTCTCGGCCAGCCCGGCGATCAGGAAGATCACGAAGCCGAGGAACTGCGGCACCACGAACCACAGGCCCTGCTGCGCCTCGACGATGGCGCGCAAGTCGAAGGAGCCGGCGAGGATCACCACGCCCATCAGCGACAGGCCCATGAAGACCTCGTAGGAGATCATCTGGGCCGCCGAGCGCAGGCCGCCGAGCAGCGAGTACTTGCTGTTCGAGGCCCAGCCCGCCAACACCACGCTGTAGGCCCCCATCGACGACATGGCGAGCACGAAGAGCAAACCGACGTCGAGGTCGACGACGCCGACGCCGGGGGCGAAGGGCACGACCATGAACGACATCAGCGCCGTGGCCACGACGATTCCCGGCGCCAGCACGAAGACCGCCTTGTCGGCGAAGGGGGGGATCCAGTCCTCCTTGGTGAAGATCTTCACCATGTCGGCGAGCGGCTGGAAGAGCCCGAACGGACCCACGCGGTTGGGCCCGCGGCGGTTCTGGAAGAGCGCCAGCAGGCGGCGCTCGAGCCAGATCAGGCCGGCGGCCATGTTGAGGGCGAAGAAGAGCACGCCGCCGACGTTGAGCAGGGCGTACGCCGTCGGGCTCATGTCCCCCCCTTTCGCACCAGGGCCCACTCGGGCAGGCGCGGCAGGGCGAGGTCCGGCAGAGCGCGCGGCACCCCGGCGACGCCGCGCGGCAGCTCGGGGCGCCGGCGCACCGGCAGCGCCAGCCGGCGGCCGTCGAGCTCGAGCTCGGCGGCGCCGTCCAGGCCGAGCTCGGCGGCGTCCTCGGGGTTCAGGGCCAGGTAAGCTTGCGGGACGAGCTCGGCGATTCCCGGCGAGAGGACGCTCAGCTCCTCGGAGCCGAAGAGGTGATGGAGCGGCACCAGGCGCAGCTCCTGGCGGCGCGCGAAGGCCGGCGGGACCTCGGTGAAGTAGTCCGCGCCGTCCGTCGACGGCTCGATCAGCCGCGCGCCCGGGTCGCCGGCTCGCAGCGGCCCGGCCACCTCTTCCTGGAAGCGGTTCAGGGCCTGGATCGAGTTCCACCCGGGCGCCCAGAACTCCGCCGCCAGAGCCCCGGACGGCGGCCCCTGCCAGCCCTCCATGGAGAAGTTGAACGGCGTGTCCGGGTCGTCGACAGGTTTGGGCTCGTGGACGCTCAGGTGCGCCGTCATGGCGGTGCGTCCGCTGTAGCGGTGGAGCGCCCGCGGCAGCTTGGAGCCGGCGCGGCGGAAGCCCGCGGACGGCGCCGCCGCCGGCAGCGCGGCGAAGGCCGGGTCGCTCGCGGCGAGGGCGCTGACGACGTCGTCGAGGTTCTCCCAGCCGGCGGCGGCGAGCCAGCGCCAGCTCTCGCGGATCTCGCCTCGCGGGACGTGGACCTGGTAGTAGCGCTGGGCGCGCCCCTCGTTGGACACCAGGGTGCCGTCGCCCTCGGCGAAGGTGGCCGCCGGCAGCACCAGCTCGGCGCGGGCGCCGGCCTCGTGGGCGAGATGGTCGATCACCACCAGGTGGCGCGCCGCGTCCAGGAAACGGTCGACGGCCGCGGCGCCGGCGCGGCGGTAGAGGTCGTTCTCGAGGATCACCACGACGTCGGCGTCCGCGGTGAAGGCGTCCTCCAGGGGGCGTGCGCCGAGCAGCGCCAGGCCCAGGCTGTTGCACTCCGGCAAGGCGTAGAAAACTTCGGCGGGCTCCCCTCGCTTCTTGCCCAGGGCCCAGGCGACGTTGGCCGCCGCGTGGACCACGGCGAGGCTGCCGCCGCCGGCGCCCGAGACCACCAGCGGACGCTCGGCCGCCGCCAGCTCGGCGGCGACCTCCGCCGCCAGCTCGCGGACCTCGGGCGCCAGCCCGGCGACGGCGGGCGCCGCGGCGTCGAGCTCGTGGGCGACGGCGAAGCCGAGGCGGGCGACGTCCTCGGGGGCGGCGCGCCAGGCGCGGCGGGCGGCGCCGTCGAGGCGCGTCGACGCCGGCGTCGCCAGGTAGAGCGGACCGCGCTCGTCCTGCACGGCCTCGCGCACCGCGGCGTCGTTCCACACCGGGATCTGCAGCTTGCCGGCGGCCCGTGACGGCTGCCGGCGGACGGCCTGGCGCAGGGCCAGGTCGAGCATGGGGGCGGTCTCGGTGACGTCCTCGCCGAGCACCAGCGCGGCGTCGCAGCGCTCGACCTCGCGTAGCGACGGGACGCGCGCCGGCCCCCGGCGGACGACGTCGAGGATCGCGTCGACCAGCCGCTGCTCGTCGGCGCCGACGCCGGCGAAGAAGCGCTCCTCTCCCACCAGCGACTTCAGGGCGAAGTTGGCCTCGAGCGAGGCCCGCGGCGAGCCGACGCCGATAACGCGTCCGGGCTCCTTCACCAGCTCGGCGAGGCGCCGCGCCGCCGCGTCCGCCGAGATCGCCTCGGCGGGTCCCGCGGCGCCCTGCGGCAGGAGGGGATGGCGCAGCCGCCGCTCGTGGCTGGTGAAGCCGTAGCCGTAGCGGCCGCGGTCGCACAGGAAGTAGCCGTTGACCCGGCCGTGGTAGCGCCCGCGCACGCGTCGCAGCTCGCCGTAGCGCTCGCCGGGCGTGGTGTTGCAGCCGAGGGCGCAGTGGACGCAGACCGAGGGCGCCGTCTGCAGGTCCCACTTGCGGGCGTAGTGCTGCTTCAGGGTCTTGTCGGTGAAGACGCCGGTGGGACAGACCTCGACCAGGTTGCCGCTGAACGGGCTCTCCAGGACGCCGTCCTGGTGGCGGCCGAAGTACACGTGGTCGTGGGCGCCGAAGGCCCGCAGGTCGTCGCCGCCGGCATGGTCGCCGTAGAAGCGCACGCAGCGGTAGCACTGGATGCAGCGGTTCATTTCGTGGTTGACCAGCGGCCCCAGGTCCTGGTTGCGGTAGGTGCGCTTCTTGAAACGGTAACGGCGGTAGTTGTGCCCGGTCATCACCGTCATGTCCTGGAGGTGGCACTCGCCGCCCTCGTCGCAGACCGGGCAGTCGTGGGGATGGTTGACCATCAGCCACTCGATCACGCCGGCGCGGAAGTCGCGGGCCTCGCCGTCGGCGATCGAGATGCGGGTGCCGTCGGCGGCCGGCGTCATGCAGGCCATCACCAGGCGCCCGCGCTCGTCCGCCTCGTCTTTGTATTGCTTGACGGCGCACTGGCGGCAGGCGCCGACGCTGCCCAGGGCCGGGTGCCAGCAGAAATACGGCAGGTCGAGCCCCAACGACAGGCAGACGTCGAGAAGGTTTTTCGACGCGTCGGCCTCGTAGGTCTTGCCGTCGATGCGGATCTCGGCCATCTTCAGCTTTCCTTCCAGGGACAGCGCTTTTCGCGGATGTGACGCTCGAAGTCGTCGCGAAAGTATTTCAGGGCGCTCTGCAGCGGCTCGACGGCGCCGGGCGCCAGGGCGCAGAACGTGTTGCCGGGTCCGAGCAGCTTGCACTGGCGCTCAAGCTGCTCGAGGTCGCCGTCCTTGCCGTCGCCGTCGTCGATGGCCTTCAAGAGCCTGGCCGTCCACGGCAGGCCGTCGCGGCACGGCGTACACCAGCCGCAGGATTCCTGGGCGAAGAACTTCTCGAGGTTGTGCACCATGCCCACCGGGCAGGTGCCGCTGTCGAGCACGATCATGGTGCCGGTGCCCAGCCGGCTTCCGGCCTTCGTCACCGAGTCGAAGTCCATGGGCACGTCGAGGTGCTCGGCGACGAGGAAATCCGTCGACGCGCCGCCCGGCAGCAGGCCGCGGAACTCGAGGCCGTCGCGCATTCCTCCGGCGTGCTGCTCGAGGATCTCGCGCGCCGTCGTCCCCATCGGCAGCTCCCACAGCCCGGGCCGCTTCACCTTGCCGCTGGCGCCGTAGAGCTTGGTGCCGCTGTCGGCCGAGCGGGCGAGGCCCTGGAACCACGCGGCGCCCTTGCGCACGATGTGCGGCAGGTTGCACAGGGTCTCGACGTTCTGGACGATGGTGGGCTTGCCCCACAGCCCCGAGACCTGGGGGAAGGGCGGCTTGGCGCGCGGCGTCGCCCGCTTGCCCTCGAGGGCATTGAGGAGCCCGGTCTCTTCGCCGCACATGTAGCGCCCGGCACTGACGTGGACGTGCATCTCGAGGCTCCAGCCCGAGCCCAGGACGTCCTTGCCCAGGTAGCCGGCGGCGTAGGCCTCGGCGATGGCCTGGCGCAGCCGCCTCTCGACCAGGCGGTAGGCCCAGCGCTGGAAGACGTAGGCGACGTCCGCCTGGATGGCGTAGGCGGCGACGATCATGCTCTCGACGAGCTGGTGCGGATGGCCCTCGAGGAGCAGCCGGTCCTTGAAGGTGCCGGGCTCCATCTCGTCGGCGTTGGCCACCAGGTACTTGGGGCGGGGGGCATCGCCGTCCATGGGGACGAAGCTCCACTTGAAGCCGGTGGGAAAGCCGGCGCCGCCCCGCCCGCGCAGCTTCGAGGCCTTGACGAGCTCAGTCACCTCGGCCGGCGTCATCTCCTTGACGACCCTGCGCACCGCCTCGTAGCCGCCGACCTTCTCGTAGGCCTTGAGGTCGAGGGGCGCGTCGACGTCGACGTGCTCGGTCAGCGGCGTTTCACTCATACCGGTTCAGGATCTCCTCCACACTCTCTGCCGCGACGTCCCGGTGCAGGTCGTCGTCGACCATGAGCGCCGGGGCGTGATCGCAGGTGCCCAGGCATTGGATCGGCAGCAAGGTGAAACGTCCGTCCTCGGTCGTGCCGCCGAAGTCGACGCCGAGCTTTTCGCTCAAGGACCGGCGCACGCGGTCGCAGCCGAGGACCCAACAGCTCACGCTGTCGCAGAGGAAAATCACGTGACGCCCGACCGGGTGCCGGAAGATGAGGTTGTAGAAAGTGGCGACGCCGTCGACCTCGTCGCGCGACATGTCGAGGTATTCGGCGACGTCGGCGATCGCTTCGTCGCAGACCCAGCCGCGGTGGCGCTGCACCGTCCTCAGCGCCTCGATGCAGGCGCTCTTGCGGCGCGGCATGCTCGCCGCCTCGTGCTCGATTTCCTCGATCTCTTCTCTACTCAGCATCGTCTTCCTCCGGTCCCCCCCTTTAATGAAAGGGGGGTCAGGGGGGATTTCTCACCGGTCGATGTCCGCCAACACGTAATCGATGCTCCCGAGGATCGCCAGCAGGTCCGCCACCGTGAAGCCGCGGCTGATGAGCGGCAGCATCTGAATGTGCGGGAACGACGGCGTGCGGATGCGCACCCGGTAGGGGTGGACGTCGCCGTCGCTCACCAGGAAATAGCCGTTGAGCCCCTTCGTCGCCTCGACGCAGGCGTAGGCCTCGCCCGCCGGCACCACCGGTCCCCAGCTCACCCCCAGGAAATGGTGGATGAGCGTCTCGATGTCGTGCATGGTGTGGTCTTTGATCGGCGGCGTCGTCAGCGGATGGTCCGCTTTATAAGGACCCGCGGGCATGTTCTCCAGGCACTGCCGGACGATGCGCAGGCTCTGCCGGATCTCCTCCACCCGCACCTGGGCGCGCGCGTAGCAGTCGCCGGCCTCCGCGGTGGGCACGTCGAACTCGAACTGGTCGTAGCCGCCGTAGGGGCGCTGCTTGCGGAAGTCCCACTCGTAGCCGCAGGCGCGCAGCCCCGGTCCCGTCACCCCCCACTCGATCGCCTCCTCCAGCGTGTAGTCGCCCACGCCCACGGTCCGCGCCTTGAAGATGCGGTTCCTCATCACCACCTTGTCCCATTCGTCGAGGCGCCTGGGCATGTAGTCCACGAAGGCGCGCACCATGGCGTCCCAGCCGCGCGGCAGGTCCTGCGCCACGCCGCCGATGCGGAACCAGTTCGGGTGCATGCGGGCGCCGCAGACCGCCTCGATGATCTCGAAGACCCGCTCGCGGTCGTTGAACATGTAGAAGACGGGCGACATCTGGCCCACGTCCTGGGCGAAGGTGCCGTACCACACCAGATGGCTCGAGATGCGGAAGAGCTCGCAGAGCATCACCCGGATCACCCGCGCGCGCGCCGGCACCTCGATGCCGGCGAGCTTCTCGACCGCCAGCAGATAGGGGAGGTTGTTCATCACCCCGCCGAGGTAGTCCACCCGGTCGGTGTAGGGGATGTAGGTGTGCCAGCTCTGGCGCTCGCCCATCTTCTCGGCGCCGCGGTGGTGGAAGCCTATGTCGGGCACCGCGTCGACGATCTCCTCGCCGTCGAGCTGCAGCACGATGCGCAGCACCCCGTGGGTGCCCGGGTGCTGCGGGCCGATGTTGAGGAAGAGGAAGTCCGTGTCGCCGCCGCGGCGCTCGAGCCCCCACTCCTCGGGCTGGAATTGCAGCGCTTCCTGCTCGGCGTCCTGCTTGTCGTCGGGGAGCTCGAAGGGGCCCATCTCGGTGGCGCGGGCCGGGTGGTCCTTGCGCAGCGGATGGCCCTCCCAGGTGCGCGGCATGAGGATCCGCACCAGGTGGGGATGGCCCTCGAAGCCGATCCCGAACATGTCCCACGCCTCGCGCTCGTACCAGTCGGCGGCGGGCCACAGGTCGGTGATCGTGGGCAGCGACGGGCGCTCGCCGGCGAGCGCCACCTTGAGGCGCACGTCCTCGTTGCGCTCGAAGGAGAGGAGCTGGTACACGGCGGAGAACTCGCTGGCAGTCGGGCCTTTCCGCGCCCGCTCGTCCACGGCGGTGAGGTCGAAGAGCATGCGGTAGGGCGAGGGCGCCTCGCTCTTCAGGTAGCGCAGCACCTCGCGCAGCCGCTCGCGCGGCACCCAGTAGGTGGGCACCTCGTCGCGGGTCGGCTGCGCCGTCAGCTCGAGGTCGGGGAAGCGCTCGCGCAGCTCACGGCCCACGGCGGCGTCGGCGACGCGGTCGGGGGCTGCCTGGGGCTCGGCGACCGGCACGTCGATCACACCTCGTCCGGCGTCCGGAGGACGGTGGCCCGCTGCCGCTCGGGACGCTTGAGCTCGCGCCGCGCCGGCAGCGGCTCACGTTCCACGCCCTGCGGCCCCAGCCACCAGCCCAGGGGGCGACGTTCCTTGCCCACCGCCTCGCGCAGGAGCGTGAGCCCCTCCATGAAGGCGTCGGGGCGCGGCGGGCAGCCGGGCACGTAGACGTCCACGGGGAGGAACTTGTCCACCCCCTGGACGACGCTGTAGATGTCGTACATGCCCCCCGAGTTGGCGCACGAGCCCATCGAGATCACCCAGCGCGGCGCCATCATCTGCTCGTGGAGGCGCTTGACGATCGGCGCCATCTTGACGAAGCAGGTGCCGGCCACCACCATCACGTCGGCCTCGCGCGGCGTGCCGCGGATCACCTCGGCGCCGAAGCGCGACACGTCGTACTTGCTGGTGATCGCGGTGGCCATCTCCACGAAGCAGCACGAGAGGCCGAAGTGGAAGGGCCACATCGAGTTCTTGCGGCCCCAGGCGAGCAGGTCCTCGAGCCGCGCCAGCACCAGCGAGCGCCGCACGGCGTCGTCCAGGCGCGGGTCGCCGACCGGCGTCTCGGTGGCCGGCATCCCGGCGGCGGCCGCCGCCCCGGGCCGGGTGAGCCACCACTTCACGGCGCCGGGCTCCTTGCGGGGGTCCTCAGGCGCCGCGGCGTCGGTCCCCAGTCGAGGGCGCCGATGCGCCAGAGGTAGGCCCAGGCGGCCAGCAGCACGCCCACGAACACGAGGACCTCGACGAAGCCCGTCCAGCCGAGGTCGGGCGCCGCCACCGCCCAGGCGAACAGGAAGACCGCCTCGAGATCGAAGATCACGAAGAACATCGCCACCAGGTAGAAGTGGGCCGAGAAGCGCACTCGGGCGGTGCCGGTGGTCAGGATCCCGGATTCATAGGGCTCGCCGGTGGCCCGGCCGCGGTGGCGCTCGCCGAGGAAGTGCGAGAGCGCGATCTGGCCCACCACGACCACCATCACGGCCAGGAAGTACACGCCGGCCGGCCACAGAGAGGAGGCGGCGGGCGTCACGTCGTTCACGCGCGGCCCTCCGGGCGATGGCGGTTCCGGGACGTGTGGTGAGTCCGCATCTCGTTCCGTCTACGCAAAGAACAGCGCCGGCTGACCGTGCGGCAGCGCTCGAGGTGGGCTGTGGCAAGAGGGTATTCCAGATGCCGGCCGGCGTCAATGGTAGAGTCTCGGGGACATCCCGTTCGGACGCGAAGCATCTGCTCAAGGAGGACCGAGATGGCGGAATACACCTACGAGGACCTGAAGAACCACACCGTGACGCAGTTGCGCGAGATCGCCAAGGGGCTGGAGAGCGAGGAGGTGCGCGGCTACTCCACGATGCACAAGGAGGACCTGGTGCAGGCCATCTGCCGCGCCCTCGGCCTCGACGCCCGCGTCCACCACGAGGTGGTGGGCGTCGACAAGAAGTCGATCAAGAAGAGGATCCGCGAGCTCAAGAAGAAGCGCGACGAGGTCCTCGCGGCGGGCGAGGGCAAGCTGCTCAAGCCGATCCTGCGCAAGATCCACCACCTGAAGCGGAGGATCCACAAGGCGACCGTGTGAGCGGGTCCGGTCAGGGCAGCAGGGCGCTCAGCCCGAGAGTCAGGACCTCCCGGTGCCAGGCGGCGAGCACGGCGAACGACCCCAGGGCGGCCAGCGCGCCGATGGCGAGCGCCGGGCGCCGCCATCCGGCATCCCGGCCGTAGCGCACCAGGCCGGCGTGGACCGCGGCGAACGCCGCGCCCCAGGCCACGAAGACCAGCCGGTTGGCCAGCGCGCTGGCGGTGAAGCCGATGACCAGCAAGGGGAGGGCTCCCGCGAGGATGGACCAGGACAGGCGGAGGTCGTGTGGTTCGTCGCCGTTGCTGCTCATAGCTCGGATGAAGCTTATTCCGGAAGCGGCTGGGGCTTCATCACCTTCTCGTAGCGCAGCCGGGTGGCGTAGCCCCGGCGAGAGATGGCGAAGAAGAGGATCTCGCCCGACGTCTCGCGGCGCGGCAGCACGTGGACGAATCCGCATTTCTCCCTTCCCGGCAGGTTGTAGAACGCCCGGACCCGCGCCTCGTCGAAGTTCAGGCGGCCGGTGTGGATCCAGCGGCCGCCGGCGAAGACGACGATCGCGTCCGGCACCTCGCCTGTCTCCCGGTCGCAGGCCCAGCCGACGAATTCCACGCGCAGCGGATTGTGCTCGAAGACGACGTCGGCCACCTCGCCTTCGAAGCGCGCGGGGTCGAGGGCCAGGACCTCGCCCCGCGACGAGCGCAGCCCCACGATTTCGCCGGAGCCGCCGGCGGCGATCGCGAAGGTCTCCACCGGCTCGATCGCCACCGGCGTCAGGACGTCGGGCTCCGTGCCGCGGACCAGGAAAAGCGCGAGGTCGTTGCGTCCCGGCCGCAGACTCCCCTCGGCGATGGTGAACGAGAAGCGGTCACGGTAGCCCGGGTCGGTGCGGGTCCGGCTCAGGGCGGCGATGGTCCCGTTCACCGCGAGGGCGAGGTTGACCGGATCGGGAGGCTCGGCGCGATCCAGCAGCCGCCCGCTCACCCGGCAGGGCAGGATGGGCGAGTCGAGGTCGACGTGCTCGAAGCTCCGCAGCGCGTCGATCCGCGCCGCCGGGCCGGTGCTCGCGAGGCTCCGGAAGTCGGCCGCGAAGCGGCCCAGGAGCGACCTCCCGGCCGGCGCCAGCGCGAAGAGCCCGGCCGCGCCCAGCTCCGGCGGAAAACGGCTCCGGCGGTAGGCCGCCGTCCGGTACTTGCCGGGTTGCGTCGGATCGCGGATCGTGAAGACGAGATCCCGGGTGTGGTAGACGACCTTCTCGGGACGCGGCAGCGAGTCTCCAAGGAGCGAGCGCCCCGGCAGCGCCGGGTCCGCCGGCAGGCCCAGCGCGTCGCGGATCGTCGGCACGACGTCGATGAGCTCGGCGCTGTCCTCGCGGATCTCCGCCTGCCGTTGTCCGGGCAGCTTGACGAAGAGGGGCACCGACATGACGTCGACGTAGTTGGCGCGGTCGATCCTGCGCATGTACTGCCCGGGCAGGAAGCTCACCCCGTGGTCCGCGGTGACGACGACCAGCGAGGGGTCCCAGAGATCGACCTCGCGCAGGCGGGCGACGAGCTCTCCCAACAGCCGATCGGTGAATCGCAGTTGGAGCAGATGACGTTGATAGGCCTGCGCCACCGGCCATTCGTCGTCGACCCAGCGCGCCGACGCGGAGCCGCGGCCGGGCACGACGCCGTCGAGGATCAGCTCGTCGAAGGCGATATAGCGCTTGCCGGACGGCAGATAGGTCCACGGATGGTGGGGCAGGGGGGAGTGGACGAAAAGAAAAGGCGGACGCCGGGTGGACCTGATGCCTTCGGTGAAGAGTCGGAAGTCCCGCGCCTTGTCGATCTCTTCGTCCCAGGTCCAGTTGGTGGCGATGGACTTCAGACGCTCGTTGAACGGCGGCGGCAGCAGCACGTGGAGATAGACCAGGGCGGCGTCGCGGAGCAGGTCCGCGAAAGGCTGGCGGCGGGCCCCGATTCCCGAGCCCGGGCACAGCTCGGTCATCGGCTCCAGCGTCCGGAGGTGGTGGCTCGCCTCCAGCGTCGCGCAGAGGTTGCGCGGATGGTAATGCCGCGTGGGCAGCAGCCCGGGGCGCGCGTACTGTCCCGTCAGGATGGCGGGGATCGATTGCAGCGTGAGGGTGGCGACGGCGGTGGCGTTGCGGAACCACAGCGACGTCGACGCGACCTCGGCGAAGCTCGGATAGAGGCTCGCGTCCACCCGTCCTTCAGCGTCCAGGAGCGACGAGGTGGGCAGCTCGTCGAAGACCGCGAGGACCACCGGCACGCTCTTCCCGTCCTCGGAAAGCCGGCTCTCCGGCGATCGGCTCGCCGCCGGCTCGGGAAAAAGGAGCTGGCGCACCGGGGTCATGAAGAGGAAGACGACGGGCACCGCCAGGCTCAGGGGCGCCAGGACGCGCGCGAAGAGGCGAACCGCTTCGCGCTGGTGATAGAGGAAAGCCGCCGCCAGGCCGAGCAGCGCCGCCAGGACGACGCCGACCTCCCCCGGCAGGCCCGGCAGCCGCCGCAACGAGATCAGGAAGAGGGCCGCCGCCGGCGGCGCCAGCGCGGCGCTGCGCAGCAGCTTGCGCGGCTCCTGACGCCCGGTGACGCGGACGAGCAGGAGCCCGGCCCCCTCGACGGCCAGGATCAGCAGCGCGGGCATCGCGAAGGCCACGGCGGCGCTCAGGAGCACGATCTGGAGACCGTCGGCGTGGCGCGTCACCAGGAACTCGGGCTGGCGCCCGAGGAGGTCGAAGAGCGGCTGGGCGATCGCCAGGTTGCACAGGCCGAAGAGCGGGAGGGCCGAGTGGGCGGAAGAGCGATTCACGGCCATCGGACTCTACCGCGCCGCGGCCGCCGCCGGCACCTGGCCGCCGGCACCTGGCGCCGACGGTGGCGGTGCTCAGCCACGGCACCTGGCAGCGCCGCTTCGGCGGCGATCCCGCCGTGGTGGGCGCCGCCATCCGCCTCTACGGCGAGCCCTTGACCGTGGTGGGCGTGGCGCCGAAGGACTTCCTCGGTCGCGACGTCCAGGTCTACGTCGCCAAGACCGGCCGGCGGTTGCTCACCTCGGACGAGGAAGAGGCAGAAGTGGAGGCGGCGGCTCGGCGGGCCGAGGCGGCGGCTCGGCGGGACGCCGAAGAACGGGCGCGGGACGCTGGTGATAGACTCTCCGGGTGACGGAACGAGACTCGGCCTCACACCCCGCCTGGAGCACCATGGCCGCCAACGAGCCCCTCGCCCATTCCCTGGAAGAAGCCAGCATCCTGCTCGACGGGCACCACTCGCTGGTCCCGCACACGCCGGAGTACGAGCGTCTCTACGTCGAACGTCCGCAAGTGGAGAGCGATCTGATCCGCGAGGCCATCCGGGCCGAGCGCGGCGGGCACCCGTTCTACTGGTGCTTCACCGGCCACACCGGGTCCGGCAAGTCGACCGAGCTCAACCGGATCATGGTCGATCGACGGCTGGGCGCCTACCTGCCGGTGCGCGTCGATCTGGAAGCCGAATTCGACATCCACAACGTCGCCTTCACCGACCTGCTCCTCGCCATGGGCCGGGCCTGCGCCGAGAAAGCGGACGAGCTCCGGTGCCCGGTCCCCGAGGCGCTTCGAAAGGCCATCGCGCGATGGGGAGCCGAGATCCTCACCGAGGAAGAGCTCCAAACGCGAACCGAGGGCCATGCCGGTCTCAAGGTCTCCCTGCCGTTTCTCGCGCTGGGCGAAGAGGTGCGCTCCGGCGGCGGCAAGCGGGAGACGATCCGGCGCAAGATCTCCAACGACGTGCTCGAGTTCACCCGCCTGATCGACGAGCTGGCGGCGGCCCTGGAGACCTACACCCACCAGCGCGTCCTCTGCGTCCTCGACGGTCTCGATCACCTCGACGCGGAGCCTGCCTTCAAAGTGCTCAACGACCACTTCCTCACCGTCAAGTTGCCGCAGATCTCCAAGGTCTTCGTCGTTCCCCTGGCACTGCTGAACACGGACTTTCTCAACACCATCGAACGCCGCTACTCGACGGTGCCCAACGTCAAGGTCTTCCAGACGCCCGGTGTAGAAGAGCTCGACGATGCCGGGTTCCGTTTCTACCAAGAAGTCATATCTCGCTACGTGTCGATCGAGCTCTTCTCGGAGGAGGCCCTCAGGTCGCTTTGCCGACTTTCGGCCGGCATCTTGCGCGACATGATCCGCAACACCGGGGACGCCTGCGGCTATGCCGCCGACGCCGGGTCGCCACGGGTCACCACGGATCACGTGGAGTCCGTGTGGAACCAGATGATGCGTTTCTACCGCAACCAGCTCCGAGTCAAGGACTACGAGGCCTTGGAGAAAGTGGCCAGCCAGCCGTTGCCTCGGGGGATCGACGGCGTTCCGCCGCTCCTGAACAGCAAGGCGGTCGTGTTCTACCCCAACGGGGAAGGCTGGTACGGCGTGCACCCTGCCGTGCAGCGGCTCATGGCGGCTTCGGCGGCCCTCTCGGGCTCATAGCCCATGACCGAGCCGCAGGCCGCCACCGAGATCGTCGCGCCGCTGGTGCGCCGCCGCCGCGCCCGCAAGGCCGCGATCGTCATCGTGACCTACCCCGGGCAGGAGCCGCCGCCTCACCTCGTGCGGGCAGTCGGCGACGAGTTCAGTAAGGCGAATCTCGAGATGAAGTGGTTAGGGCTCAGCGAGCTGGCTCCCAATCCCGTGGCTCGCCTGGCGGATCTCCGGGACCGCTCGGGAATCGACGTCTTCTCCATCGACTGCGGACCGGAGCAGCTAAAGTACGGGACCTTGATTTCGTCACTCAACATCCACCGCAACACGTTCGCTCGGCAGGAGCTCTGCGCGGCTTTCTGGATGCCCGCCGACGGAATGGAGGACTTCGCCCGGCAGGCCTCGAATTTTCTCGATTTTCGGACCCGACTGGTCGAAGTCGACGCCGAGGGCCAGGTGCAGCGCAGCCAGTCGATCCTCGTGCCGGCCGACAAGCCGGTAACCAAGATCTGGCGAAGCCGCTACGCTGCGTCCATCGCCTATGCTCACCGCTATGCGGAATGGGTCGCGGCTCTCCGCTCGAACCTGGAGCGCTGCCTCGCCCACGCCGGGGCGCCCGCGCCTGTCTTCCTCGACGACGCCGACCTCGGAGGGGGCCGGTCCTGGGTCGGTCAACTCCAAGCCGGCCTCGATCAGGCCGACCATCTGATCCTGGTCGTGACTCCAGAGACCATGGCTTCGCCGCGCCTCACTGATGAATGGGAACAATTCGTCGCCGTTCGCCGTGATTGGACACAGGGGTGGTTCCAGATGGCGTTGCTCGTCGATACACCGCTGCCACCCTTCCTCGAACTTGTCCAGGCGGTGGATTTCCGCGATCACGATGGCGCGGAATACCGTCGCTCGCTTGCCCACCTGGTAGCCGGCCTGCTGGAAGTCGAACCGCGCCGATCTGTGTCGCTGCCCGCCGAGCTGTCCATTCCCGCGCCGCCACAACTGTCCCTGCCGCCTGCGCTGCGGCGCAAGCTCGTCGACTGGTTGGCGTCACTGCTCCCGAGAAAGCTCTACCGCAACGCGGTGGCGACGAGTCTGGGCCTCGAAAGCTACGCCCTTGACGGCCAACCGTCGTCCCAACTCGCCGCTTCGGCGGCCCTGGTACTTGCGACCGGTGATGACGATCAGATCGTCGCCGCGCGTCGCGTCGCAGATATCCTGACCGATCTCCTCAAGGAAGAACCCGAGCACCTGACACAGCTCGACGAGATCCGACGCGAGCTGAGGGAGGTTCGAGGAGAAGCTCCCGAAAGCGGGCTCCTGGGAATCTGGCTCGACGAAGTCGGCCGCGACCAGACCGCTCTCCTGCCCTTCTTTCAGCAAGAAGATTTCGCGAGCTCGGACCTCGCTTATCTCCAGCTCGAGCTGCGCTCTGAGATTCATCCGCTTTCGCTCTCGCGAGAGACCGAGCTACTCGAACGCCGGCAGAGCCTGCAGGAATTCCTCGGCCTCGATCCCGCACGATACCCATGGATCACCCGACGCTGGGTCGTACTGGGTGACCCGGGTTCGGGGAAGACCACGCTCCTCCGACATCTGGCGCGAAGCCTGGCCCATCAGTCCGATCGTAAGTGGGTGCCGATCTTCGAGTCTCTGCCGCAGCTCATGCGCGATGGCGAGTGGCTTCTCGACCGTGTCGAACGCCGGTTGTACCGCTCCGGTCATCCGGCACGAGGGCTCGCTGCGGCTCTCGATCGGGAAGGTCGCGAGGGCCGGCTTCTCCTTCTCCTCGACGGCCTGGACGCCGTGCCACGCGAGGCACGCATCGATGCAGAGACCTTGCTGCGTGATCTCTCCGCCCGATGGCCCGATTCACCCCTGGTCGTCGCCACTCGGCGGATTGGCTACCGTCGGCCGGGAATCGAGTTCCTGGAGCTGGAGTTGCTGCCTTTCGACGGCGACAACCAACGCGTTTTCCTCGCCCGATGGCTCGGTCGTCATTCAGGTATGCTCGACGAGGCGCAAGCCGGGAGAATCATGGCGAGTCTCGAGGCGGATCCGGTTATACGCGGGCTGACAGGAAACCCCCTCTATCTGACCTTGATCGCACGGCTCGTCGAAGATGGCTGCGCCCCGGCGAGAAGCCGGATCCAACTCTACGATCAGATTCTTGACCTTCTCCTGGAAGGGAGGTACTGGACCGAATCGGGAGGTATCGACAGTCCGGATGCTGTCCGCCGGATGCTGCGTTACCTGGCGTATGCGATGACCCGCGACAACCGCGACGCGGAGCCGGTGAGCGAGCTCGAGGCACGTCTTTACCAGCCCGAAGCAGACGGCCTTCGAGCGCCGCTCGAACGGGTCCCGCGTTGGCGTCGCAGTATGCGCCGGTTTCTCGACGACGTAGCGGAGCTCACCGGCATTCTCGGTCCACATGACGGTCCTCACGCTGATTGGCGCTTCTGGCATCGGACTTTTCGCGAAGCCCTCGCCGCAGAATGGCTGGAAGAGCTCTACCGCGTTGCCCCCGAAGCTGTGCTGGCGGAGGCCCGCACGATTGCGGGCGACGAGAGCCGCTGGGCCGAGCCCTACGCACTTCTGGCGGGCCGGGTCGAGGATCCCGACGAGCTGGTGCAAACACTTGTGCGCGAGAACCGCGCCCTGGGGCGACGGGCCTTGGCGACCGCACAGGGCATCTCCGACGCCACTTTGAACGAGATTCTTGAGCTCAGTGACGACTGGCGAGAGCGAGCCGAAGTCTACGCGCGGCTGCCAGAGCTCATAGCCGAGCCCGAGCAGACTTTGGCTCTCGTGGACCGTTTGCGGCGGCGTACCCGCAACGGCAACGACCTCTACTTCCTGGATCTCTCCATTGCCGACGCCGCCCGCCGCTGGCCGGCGTACGCCAAGCACGCCGCCGGGCTCCGTGCGCGGCTTTACGATCATATCCCCGAGCCGCCGGAGGGGCTCTTCTGCTGGATCGAGACACCGCTCGACGGCCGCATTGCGCTATGGCGGGAGATCCCGGCGGGGAGCTTTCTGATGGGGAGCCCGGAATACGATGGTTACGGTTCCGAGCACCTGCAGCACCGGGTGACCCTGGCGTCACCTTTCTTGATGCTGGCCGTACCCGTCACGAACGCCCACTACGCCGCGTTCGACCCCGGGCACGAAGCTCTTGGGGGGGAGCGGGTTGCACCCGACGAGCTCGCTCACCATCCGGTCGTCAACGTCTCGTGGTACGCCGCAACCGCATTCTGTCGCTGGCACGGGTCGTGGGCGCCGGGTGCCCGCCTGCCGAGCGAAGCGGAATGGGAGTACGCCTGCCGAGCAGGCACGCAAAGCCGATTCTGGAGTGGCGACGACGAGGACGATCTCGATCGGACAGGTTGGTTCGACCGCAACTCCGGGTGGCAAACCCACAGAGTCGGCGAGAAGCCCCCGAACCCTTGGGGCCTTTACGATGTCCACGGCAACGTCTGGGAATGGACGTCAAGTCCCTGGAGCCCCGGCCACTCCCATCGTGTCGACGGGCTGACCATCGATTCGTCGACAAGCTCGCCGGCCGACCAAGCGCCCATGGGAGTCGGGCGAGTGATCCGCGGCGGCAGCTACGGGGAAAGTGCGATACAATCGCGCGCAGCGTATCGCAAAGAGCAGGGGCCAGGTTTCGAAGGCCGCGACACGGGCTTCCGTGTGGTTCTGGCTATACTGCCGGCATGAGGCTCGGAGGACGATGGCCTTGAATCCCTACGACTGGCAAAGCCACCAGCCCGTCGTCGCGATCGCGCGCCCGGAAGTGACCCAGATCGCCAGACGGCTCGCCCGCGGCGGCAGCGTCGTGCTCTTTGGCGGACGCGGTATGGGCAAGAGCGTCTTCCTCGGTCAGCTTCAGGCGGAGATCGAGAGGCTTCCCTCTCTTCGGGTGCTGCTGGTTCCGGGACCGCCCTCCATCCTCACGGTCGAAGCGTGTCTGGGTCAGTTGGCCGAGTGCTCGGGGTTTCGGGCCGGGGAGCTCTCTCGGTCCGCGGCCTCGTCGACGCCTACTTCGACCGTGGCGACGTGCCCGAGCGGCTCGTGCTCCTCTTCGACGAGTTCGACCGCTATGCCCAGAGCCATGGAGAGGCCTCGCCGAATCCGCCGTCCAGGGGCTTTTTCAACGACCTCGAGATCACCCGCCGCGGCCGCCGTGCGTTGGGCATCCTCGCGACGGGCTCGATCGGCGTCTACGCGTTCCGCGACGTCCTCGGCTCGAGCTTCCTGTCGCGGGCCGAGCACCGCAGCCTGGGACCCTTCGACCGAGCTACCCTGAGCGAGCTGGCCGCGCCCTTCGCCGAAAGGGCCGAGAGGCTCCGCGAGGACGTCATCGAGTCCCTCCACCTGGCCACCGGCGGCGTCCCGGCGCTCGTGACCTACGGCTTCGAGGAGCTCTGGGAGCTCGATCAAGCGCCGGACGAGCGCCACGTCACCGATGTCTTCGTCCGTTTCCAGGAGCTGAACCGTGGCTATCTGGACGACGTGCGCCGGTCGTTCTCCCATCCCCGCTTGTCCCGGGCGCCGCAGCGGATCCTGGACCTCATCCAGCGAAGTCCCGGTGAGATCTCCCGGCAAGTCCTCGCCGCGGCCTGCGAGGAGCCCGAGCACGACGGCCTCGGACTGAGTCTCGTCGACGCTCTCGACCTCCTCCGGGCGGCGGGATTGATTCGGGTGGAAGGATCGATCTCGACGGACAATCCGGTCCGCGCCCGCCCGATCCCGAGTCTGCTCACTTTGCCGAGCGAAGCCCCGGCTGCCAGGACGCTCGGCGAGCAGCTCGTCGACGACCTGACCCTGCTCCTCGGCAAGCTCCACCGCTCGGCCGCCGACTTCTTCCGTCCGGCCCCCCGGGGAAAGCGTCTCGTGCCCGAATCGGTCTTCACCGCCCATCTCGCCCTGGGCCTCGAGCTGCTCGGCTGGCGCGGCGAGCGCGAGGCCCAGAGCGGCGCCGGGAGGACCGACCTGAAGCTGCGCCGCAACGGCGACGAGGAGATGGCGGTGGTCGAGGTGAAGATCTGGGGTCGGCCCGGCGCACGTGAGGCACAGCGGCAGGTCGAGAGCTACTGGACGGCCGGCGTCGTGGCGGGAGCCGTCGTCCAACTGACCGACGCCGGCGGCGACGGCCTGCCCGAAGCCTATCGCCGCGAGTGCCTCGATCGGCCGGGTCTCGAGGTCGAAGAGGTGAGCCTCGGCGAGACGCCCCTCCTGGCGCGATTCGCGTGCAAGTCGAGGACGGCTGACGGGCTCGAGGCATCCGTCGACCACCTCCTGCTGCGTCTGCCGCGGCGGTCCTGACCTTCGGTCCGTAGCAGGCCGTCGACGGAGCCTGTCGAGCTATCGATATTGCCTCTCTATATCCTCCAAGGGGATGGCGGTGTCGTCGTTCTTGCACTCGTCCAGATAGGCGAGAAAGTCATGGTGCTTGCGAAGCAACTCAAGCTCAGCGGTGAATTCGTCCACCCTGCTGAGGAAATACCTTTCACCGTCCTGACTTTGCAGGAGAATCCCCTCGTCCTTCGCCAATCGAAGAACCTCCTCCAGCGTTGGAGCCTGCCTTTCCAGGGAAAGTGTCTTCACAGCTTGAACTCCTTTCCTCCGACCAGCAGTCGGGCTCGATCCTTGATGCCGATCGCCAAGATTCTCACGGTGTTCTCGCTTTCGTCGACTTCGTAGAAGATCCGGAACGGATCGACTCTCAGCTCCCAGTCGGCGAGAGGGTTGTCCCGCAGCTTTTTGCGCTGCTTTGTTTCGACGGTTGGCTCGTGTGTGAGGTGCCCCTCGATCCCGTCAAGAATGATGTTCCGCTCATATCGCTTGAACGCCCCGAGATGGGAGGAGGCTGTACGGTTGAACGAGATCTTGAAGGCCACTTGTGCTTCCTCTCATGTCGTCCTTCGGTGAGGGCCGAGCAGGTGAGCGGCACGCCACTCACCAGAGGATAGCATGGTCGCGTCTCCTGGCGTCCACAGGCGTCCAGCTCGGTCAGGCGATCCGGCGATCCAGGACGCCTTGGTCGCCGTCCTGGCGGCGGCTGGATCTACGTCGGCACCGAGGACGGCCAGCTCGTCGCCGGCGACCGCGGCCTCACCGGCTGGCCGATGTGGGGCGGCGGCGCCGGGCGCAACGGCTGAACCGAGGGGATCGTCAGGACGACGGCGTGTTAGGCTCTCCTCCTATGAGCCAGCCCCGCCAGCGCCAGATCTACGACAGTTGCCGGATCCTCGCGCCCGACGGCGAGCTCATGTGTCTGGTGAGCGAGAAGAAGGCGCGCTGGTACCTCGAGCGCGGGCTCGGCGGCGTGGTGTCGGAGCAGCCCCTGACGATCGTCCTCGGTTTCGAGCCGAACGGCAAGGGACACGCCGGCGACCCCTTCTACACGCGCCCGCGGCCCAACGTCTGCGCCGGCTGCGGCGAGACCGAGGGCCTCACGCTCCATCACGTCGTGCCCCGCGGCTATCGCCGCTACTTCCCGGACGAGCTCAAGTCCCATTCCTGCCATGACCTGGTTCCTCTGTGCGTCGACTGCCACGACCGCTACGAGGCTGCGGCGCAGGCTCTCAAGAGAGAGCTGGCCGAAGAGCACGCCGCGCCCGTGGGCGGGGACGGACGCATCTACGACCGTCAGGCGGCCCGCGTGCGCAAGGCCGCGTGCGCCCTCGAACGTCACGCTACCGGCGCCGCCGCGATCCCCGCCGCGCGGCGGGCCGAGCTCGAAGGGATCGTCCGCGAGCACTTCGCCGTCGACGAGCTCAGCCCGGAGATCCTCGCGCAGGCCGCGGAGCTCGACCCGCACGTGACGCCGGAGGGGTTCCGGACCCACGGCAGCCTGATCGTCGGCGCGCTCGGCGACGATCTGCAAGGCTTCGTCGAGCGTTGGCGGCGGCACTTCCTCGAGCACATGCGTCCCGCCCACCTGCCCCGCGACTGGAGCGTCGAGAGGGACGTCAACACGTGATCACGCCGGAAGACCTCGGGCAGGCCCAGGATCTCCTCGGACTGGACGAGAAGTGGCTCCAGCCCTTCGCGGTCGCCGACCCCTTCAACGGCGGCCAGGAGGTCGAGGGCTACCTCTCCCGCAAGTCCGACCACCGCTACGGCGCGCTGGCGATCCTGCGGGTCGCCGGCGCCGCGGCGCCGCAGGCCGTGCCGGCCACGCCCAAGCTCCAATACCCCTTCGACCGCGCCGGCACCTTCCGCTTTCCGCCGGTCAAGCGGATCGTCCTGCGCGAGAAGCTCGACGGCACCAACGTGCTGGCCTACCGCTACCGCGGCGGCAACGGCGCGACGTTCCTGAGCTACAAGCTGCGGCTGGCGCCGTTCCTGAGGAACGGCCGCTGGGGCGATTTCCTCGACCTGTGGCGGGAGCTCCTGGAGCGTTACCCGTCGATCCCGTCGCTGGTGGACCGCAACGGCTGCCACCTGAGCTTCGAGATGTACGGCAGCCGCAACGCCCACCTCATGGAATACGAGGTCCCCCTGGAGACCGCCGCCCTTTTCGGCGTCGACGCCGAGTGGAAGCTGGTGCCCCTCGAGCGCCTCGACCTCCTGGACGTCCCGCCGGCGGCCAAGCTCGGCGAGCTGCGGGCCGGCGAAGATCCCGTGGAGCGTTACGCGGCCCTGCGCGCGCAGCTCGAGCAGGGCAATCGGGCCGTCGAGGACGGGCGCATCGCCGGCATCGAGGGCGCGGTCTGGTGCGTCGAGGCTCAGGACGGCAGCGTCACCCTGCTCAAGTGCAAGCCGGAGTCGGTGGAAGCGATCCACTGGGCCGTCGGCATCAACAAGGCCGCGGTGCTGGCGACCTGCCGCAATCTCCTCGAAACCCAGGACGAGCTCACCTTCGAGACGCTCCTGCCGCTGCTGCTCGAGGAATACAGCGAGGAGGAGATCGAGGGCTTCCGAGAGCACGTCGATGCTTGTATCCGGCAGGTGCGCTCCGAGGTCGAGTACGCCGAGCGCATCCTCGCGGCGTACGCCGCGACGGGAAAGTCGATCGTGACCGAGAAGGGTGAGGTCATGAGGGAGCTTTCGAAGCAGTTCCCTCGCGATCAGATGAAGAAGGTGTACTCGACGCTCGTGCGCAACCTGCCCAGGTAGGAGATCACAGCGGGCGGGCGGCAGCCAGGCGGCCAGGACGCCGACATTCGGTGCCAGCGCACTGAGAACTCCTGCCTGATAGTGCGCACGTTCCCAGACAGGTTTGAGGTAGACTTGACGGGTAAGTCAAGGGACAGACCGGAGATCACGCTATGGAGCCCACGAAGACACAGCCCACGATGAGCCTCAAGGGCGCTGCAACCAGTGCCGGCGCCGCCAGGGCCAGGGGTGGCCCCACGGCCAAGCGGTCAGAGCCGCGCCGAGATGAGCCTGGCATACCGCTGAACGCTGATCCCGACAAGGTCGCTGAGCAGATTCTCGCCCGCCTCGGACAGGGTCTCTATCTTCCGGCTCGCGATCTGGCGAGAGAGGCTGCGGCGCGTTTCCCCAGCCACGCCAGATTGCAGAAGCTCTGGTGGGCCTTCGACAATCGCGGCAAGTCGTGGGTCGCTTCGGGAGGTCCTGAGCCGGGCCGAGCAAGGGAGTTCGAATGGTTGCGCCATCCTCCGGAGTGGGCGCGCGGCAAATGGGTCGCCCTGGTTGGCAGCGAGGCTGTCGCCGTGGGCGATACTTTGCGGGAGGTCGCTGAATCGGTGCGTTCCCAGAATCTGTCGAGACGACCCCTGGTGCATCGCGTTGACTGAGCCACAGGGGCTACTCCTCACGCCCTCCGGGGAATCCTTCGCGACAGGATCGGCCGAATATCTTGACGCCCATCCGGAAATCCATGAGCCCTTGCCACGGATCTACGTCGAGTTCTTGCCGGAAGGCTCCGCCATTTCGTTCATGGCGCTCCTCGACACCGGAGGACATTACTGCATCCTCAACACAGACGTCATTGACGAGATCGGTGATCGTCTGTCGGACAGCTTCGGTCAAACGGAGCTACGAACCGCGCATGGCCTCATCCGGGGCGGTCTCCACATCCACAGGATCACCTTGGTGGCGGACATGGGAGCGCCGCTGGGTATCGATGCCACTGTCTTCGTA
>DASWIG010000826.1:0-8749 GCA_036397835.1 Thermoanaerobaculia bacterium | reverse complement strand
CCGACGCGGGCGCTGATCTCGTGGTCGACGTCGCCGCGGAACTCGGCCTTGTCGGCCCAGGTGACGCCGGCGGCGAGGATCACGTCGCCGGCGACGCGCTGGGAGTAGGTGAGGGTCAAAAGCCAGCGGTCGTTGCGGTCGGGATCGTCGTCCACGTAGTCGTGCGACAGACTGAAATCGACGCGCGACTGGCCACGTCCCGCCTCGGTGAAGTCGAGGTAACGGCCGTAGACCAGGCTGCCGACGATCTCGCGATCGGCCGCGATGGGCACGGTGATCGAACCGTCGGGCAGCGACAGCTCGTCGTCACGAACGTCCGAGTACTCGAGCGAAACGGCCAGACGGTCGCCGCGTTTGATCTGGGCGAGCCTCTCCGGCGTCAGGTAGAGCTGAAAGCAGCTCAACACGTCGGCCTCCGCGCTGGACGCGCGACAGCTCCTGGTATGACCGCGCAACTTGTTGGCGTTGACGAAACCGTGCTCGTACGTCACCTTGACTTTGACCTCGTCGGGCCCCACGAGCTCGTCACGGGCGGTGGCTTCGACGTTGGCGTAGAGCTGCGGCTGGTTGTCGACGAGGTCGGCGAACGAGAAGAAACGCGTC
Organism: Thermoanaerobaculia bacterium; assembly: GCA_036397835.1. Classification (GTDB taxonomy): domain Bacteria; phylum Acidobacteriota; class Thermoanaerobaculia; order Multivoradales; family J023; genus DASWIG01. The sequence continues at coordinate 8,146 of DASWIG010000826.1, read as the reverse complement.
GCCTCGAGCACCTGGTCGAGCATCACGCCGCGGACGTACCACGCGCTCCACCTTGCCTCCGTGGCGTCGAGCAGCCGCGTGGCCAGATTCTCGTTGAGGGTCCGGATCGATTCAAAAGTGTAATCCTGGTCTTCAATGCTGATGAGAATTCTCTCGAGGCCCTGCTTCTCAACGGTGTTGCCGGCCGTCTCCGCCGCCGGGATGAGCCGATCCGAGATATCTTCAGCCAAGGCTCCGATGAGGTCGGCCTGCACGTTGCTGAGCTCGCTGAAACGGGCGGAAGACGCTTCGATCCGCCGCTTGACCGCCTCGAAGAGGTCCGCGAAGTACGGAGAGTGGATCTCCGGATTACGCCCCAAGGTCGGCGTCGTCGGGCTGTAGGTGAAGACGAAGGCGGCGTTGTCGAAGTCGTCGAGCCCCTTCTCGAGGGCCTCCTTGCGTTCGGCGCGTGACTCCTCCGGGATCTTCTCGGCAAGCGCCGCGTAGAGCTGCGCCTTCTTCAGCAGAATCCGTACCTGGTAGCCGTCGTCGACGGGAAGGCCGAGGAAGCGGTTGAGCTCCAGGGCCAGGCTCTCCTGGTCGTCGCCCAGGCCGCCCGTATCGACGTCGATGCCGAGAAGCGACAGGAGATCGAGGACCGACGACGGAAGCCCTTCGGAGTTGATGCCGGTGTTGCGCTCGACGAGCCGGCGGAAGGCCTCGACGGCTTCGTTGCCCGCGGCTGCGTCGACTTGTCCCGCCAGGGCGGTGTCGTCGATCTCGGCGCGCGACTCCATCTCCTCCGGCTCGAGCTCGAAGCGTTCGGCGGTCGCGAGTATCACGGCGTTCTTACACTCCAGCTCCGTCTGTTCGAACGTACAGATGTCCGCGGCAAGCGCCGGCAGCGGGAACGTCGACAAGCTCAAGGCCACGAAAAGCAAGAGGGTGTGACTTCTCGTCATGATGGTCCTCACGACTTCCTGGTGACGATCTGAGCGGTGCCGCTCTGTCTCGTCGGGCTCTTACCCGAGAAAGAGAGCGCTTTGGTGACGGAGTGCTGTGTGCCGTCAAGCCTGATGATCCGCGTCTTCACGTCGACGTCGACCGTTTCGGTTCCGGTGAAGACCACGTCGACGATGAGGTCGTAGTTCTTGGGGCTACGCAGGACGTGCTTCTGCTCGGCCGCGACCAGCTTGTCGTGTTGCCACGACTTGAGCACGGGGCCGGCGCTGCGCAGCTCCGCCGAGATCGTGAATCCCTTCTTCGTTCCGACGGTCTCGAAGAAAAGCGTCGAACCATCGGGAACCAGGATGTACCGGACGGATCTCTGTTCCAGGGCCACGGTCAAACCTCCTTTCGACGGCCAAGCCGTCCTCATGAGTTCACCGTATTAGACGGACGCCGGCTCGAGATTCCCGGGCGATCCGCCTCGCGTCCTTGGCGACGCCGGCCGCATGAAGCATAATCCATCGCCATGCCGGAGCTGACGTCCACCTTCCTCGGCCTCGAAGAAGGCCCCTACGCCGACGCCTCGACGGTCGTCCTGCCCGTGCCCTTCGAGCGCACGACCTCCTACGGCAAGGGCGCCCGCGGCGGTCCCGAGGCCATCCTGCGCGCCTCGCAGTACGTCGAGACCTACGACGAGGAGCTCGACGCCGAGCCCTGGGAGGACGAGCCGATCCATACGCTGGCGCCGTTCGTGCCCGCGGCCTTCGACATGGCGGCGGCCTTGGACGAGATCGAGGCCGCGGCGCGTCCTCACCTCGACGCGGGCAAGTTCCTGGTGACGCTGGGCGGCGAGCACAGCCTCACCCTGGCGCCGGTGCGCGCCGCCCGCGCCGTCTACGGCGAGATCGGCGTGGTGCAGTTCGACGCCCACGCCGACCTGCGCGACGCCTACGAGGGCACGCCCTACTCCCACGCGTCGGTGATGCGCCGCGTTGCCGAGCTCGGCTGCCCGGCGTTCGCGCTCGGCCTGCGCGCACTGTCGCGTCCCGAGGCCGAGCTGATCCGACGCGAGGATCGCCCGGTCGTGTGGGGTCACCAGCTCGAGGAGGCGGAAGAGCGCTTCGACGACGGCCTCGCGCGTCTGCCCGAGCGCGTGTACCTGACTTTCGACCTCGACTTCTTCGACCCGTCGGTGGTGCCGGCGACCGGCACGCCGGAGCCCGGCGGCGGCTTCTGGACGCCGACCACGAGGCTCCTGCGCCGGCTCTTCGCGGCCAAGGACGTGGTGGCGATGGACGTCGTCGAGCTGGCGCCGATCGGCGGCCAGCCGGCGAGCGACTTCGTCGCCGCCAAGCTGGCCTACAAGTGCCTGGGCTACCGGCGGGCCGCGCGTTCCAACGCGTGAAACAAGAGGCCGGCAAGAGCCGTGGCCGGGAGCGAAGCTCGCTTCGCGGGGGTTGAAAATCCCCGGCTACCGGCTGACGCCCTTCGGGCGTCCGTGGCTCGGCGCCGGACGCTCAGCGCCGGACGTGCCCGCCATCTCCCCACCGCGGGCCGACGCGCGAGGGTCCTCAGGCCCCCACGCCCTCTCCTCCGGCCGGTGCTTCGTGGCCGTCCATCGTTTCTCTCTGAGGGGAGCGTCCCCGGATCTGCAAACCGAAGTACGCCAACAGGATGAAACCGATGAGGAGCTTTCCGCCGACCGCGTCCCAGAACGGCTTTGAAGGGCTATCGGACAACTGAAGACCCGCCGTTGCGACCAGGTCGGCCAAGTCGCTGCGGTCCAGGGACAGATACCGGTTGTCGCGTCCGATGTATCCGCACCAGTGCTCATCGTAGTTCCATACCGGAATGAAGAAAATCGTCAACTGCTTGTACCGGTAGCCCACGTCGATGTACTCCCCGGAATCCATCCTGAAATCCGGCGTGTCGGGAAGGTCCATCACCTTCGCTATCTTCTCGCCGCCCCAGCCAAAAAGAACAGGGGCCGCGTGAGCCGGCAAAGCGGCCGTGGACAACAAGATCACGAAGGCGAGCAACTTGAGAGTGAATTTCATGACCATCCTCCCTGGCAATCAGTCAGCCATCATCGGCTGATCAGGACACTTGAGCCAGTCGATGGAAATAGACCCCCCTCGCTGGAATTTGTTTAGCCAGCCAGAAGGGAGCTCCGCTCAGAGCCCCTCGAACGGATCTCCGTCGTCGGCCACCTCTTCCTTGCGCGTGGCCCACGGCGGGAACGGGAAAGTGACGACGAGGGGGACCGGGATGGCCGGCTGGCTGAGGACCATCGTCCCCGGCTTGAGCAGACGTGCCCGTGCCCGCGTCGACGGCAGCATCCAGCCGTATTCGGCGCGTTCGGCCTCGGCGGCGTCGAGGCGGCCCGCCACCTTGAGCGAGGCGTTCTCGATCACCTCCGGCGCCACCCGCGACGCCGTCTGCTGCGCCCCCACCAGCAGCACGCCCAGCGAGCGCCCGCGCTGGGCGATGTCGATCAGCATCTCCTTCAAGGGGCTGGCGCCTTCGCGCGGCGCGTATTTGTTGAGCTCGTCGAGGACGATCACCGACAGCGGCAGACGCTGGCCCGTACGTTCCTTGTCCTCGAAGGTCTCCTGAAGGAGGGCGCCGACCACGAAGCGCTGCGCCAGCTCGTGGAGCGACTGGATCGCCACCACCGAGACCTGGGCGCGGTCGCGGTCGATACGGCGGCTCTTGCCGGCGCGCACCAGCGGCCCGATGCGGTTCACCGCGGCGTAGAGACGGCGCATGAACGCCGACACCGTGCCCCCCTGGACCCGCCCCGTCCAGGCGCGGTCAGGCTCGCCGTCGGGCGGGTCGAGCCAGCGCTCGAGGGCCTCCACCAGCGCCCCCAGGCCGTCGATCACCACCTCGTCGGGCCGCGGGCGCACCGCCTCGCCGCGGGCGTGGCCGCCGGGCGGCGCCGCCCGCAGCACCACGGCTCCGGGCTGGCCGGCGACGTCGACGGCCTGGCGCCGGAGCTGCGCGCGCACCCGCTCCTCGACGAAGGGGATCTGGTTGCGCACGTCGCTGGCGTCGGTGAAGAGGAAACGCAGCAGGCCCTCGTCGATGAGCTCGCGCGGCGTCCAACGGAAGGGCGCGACGTCGGTGAGGCGGCCGCCGGTGTCGGGGAGCACGTCGCCGCCGCTGCGCGCGCGCGGCGGCGCCCAGAAGGCCACCGACGGGAAGGGACGCGGCGCCACGCCCAGGGCCTGCCACTGCCGCGCCCACTGCGGGTTGCGGGCGAAGACGGCGTTGGGCTTGTCGAGCCACAGCAGGTCCTCGCCCTTGACGTTGAAGACGAGGACGCGCAGGTTGTCGGCGGCGGCGCCGAGGATCTCGGGACGGGCGGTGAGCAGGCGCAGGAAGAAGAGGGCGAACGACGTCTTGGTGGCCACGCCGGAGACGCCGGAGATCGACATGTGGCCGCCCTTGCGGCCGTCGAAGAAGTCGAGGTCGGCGAAGACGGGCAGGCCGTCGCGGCCGAGGCCCACCGGCAGGGCGCGCTCCATCTCGTCGGCGTAGAGGGCCTTCATGCGCGCCTCGCCCTGGGCGCGGTGGACGAGCTCGCCGGGATCGGGCGCCACCCACACCTCGGGCTCCATGCGCACCACAGCGACGTCGGCGGAGCGCACCTTGGCCGCCGGCAGGATGCCCTGGCCGGCGATGCGGTGGGTGTCCGACTCGAAGGCCGCGCCCTCGTAGATGGCCTGCGTCTCGGTGACGACGCCGTAGGTCGTCACCTCGCCGGCCGCCGGCACCTGCGTGCGCACGACGACCAGGTCGTCGAGCTGCAGGTAGGCGTCGTCGAGCAGGGCCACCCGGAAGGCCTGGGTGGTGGTGTGCTCGGTGCCGAGGACGCGTCCCACGGCGTCGGAACCCTCACCCCCGGCCCCTCTCCCAGGGGGAGAGGGGAGAGGAGATGAACCCCCGTCGCTCATGTCGCCGCTCCCGCCGCGACGGGCTCGGGCGCCGGCGTCGCCCCGTTCTGGCCGGCGACCGCCGCCAGGAGGGCCCGGTAGACGAGGCCGGAGTCGCCGAGCATGCGCTTCAGATGACGCTCGAGGGCGGCGATCGGCGCCAGGTTCTGCGGCGCCCGCGGGTCGAGGTGCTGGGCCGACGCCACCTGCGGCAGCAGCGCCGCGGTACGGTGCGCCAGCAGCCGCGCCCGCGGCAACGGCAGCGACGCCGTACACTCGCAGCGCACGATGCCCGACCAAGAATGGCCGCCGAGGACGTCGGCGAGCCGCACGTACCACGAGTAGCGCTGGTAGCCCTCGACGTCGAAAGCGAAAAGCGGCGTGCGCTGGCCGGGCCTGAGCGCCGCCACCACCGCGCCCCTGCCGCCGGTGAGGTACGACCGCCGGTGGCGCTTGACGCAGCCCACCACGGGCTCGGCTTCGAGGGCCTTGATGGGGCCGTCGGCGATCACCAGGTGACCCGCGCGGGCGAGGTCCACGGCGAGCCGTCCCTCCTCGTTGCGCATGAGCTTCAGGAGGTGGTTCATGAGCACGCCCGGATCGTCGACTTCCACGGTCTCGGCGCGGTAGGCGAGGCCGAGCTCCAGGGGCGGCAGGACGGCGGCGCGCCCCTCGGCGAGGACGGCCACGCGGTGGACGGCGACGTCGCGCACCTCGGCGCGCGGCACCCGGCGGTCCCACACCACCGCGCCGACGGCGAAGGAGCAGCACAGCCCGGGCACCGGGCCGGCGGCCGGGTCGTCGAGCGTGAGCCGGGCGTCGACGCGGCGTACGCCGTCGACGAAGGCCACGGTCTCGGCCTCGCCGTCGTCCTCGCCGGTGAGCGGGCGCCACTGGTTGAGCTCGACGGTGAAGTCGACGTCGCCGGGATCGAGCGGCGGAGCCTCGGTGGGCTCGAGAGCGGCGCCGAAGTCGGGCGCCCAGGTTTCGACGTAGAGACGCGGCGTGCGGTGCGGCATGGCGATCCTGTGCGGGATTCCGGTAGAGTCTACATGTTGTAGGTTCCTTTGTCACCCGATACTAGATCTGGCCTTCCCAGGGCTCACGCCCTGGCTTCCTCATGCCGCCCCGGCGGGGGCTCCGGAGCCCGGAGGGCAACTCGCTGATTGTCCAGGTGGTGTCGAGCTGAGGGGCTGTCTGATCAACGGGCTGATCACGACGACCGGCCCTCTGCAGCGCCCCCTGGGGGGCCGGGGGAAAGGACTGCGGCCGGCCCGGTCGAATCGCGGACGATGAGCTCCGGATGGATGACGATGTCACGCACCGCGTCCCTCGAGGCCCCTGGTGACGGGAGAAGCGCCGAGGAGACGGCATGCCCGATCTGGTCGCGGGGAACATTGACCGTGGTCAGCGCGGGCGCAGCGTACTTGGAGAGAGAGATGTTGTCGTACCCTACGACGGAAACGTCCTCCGGGACCGCGAGCCCGTGCTCTCTCAGGGCCCGCAGCACGCCGAGCGCCATGAAGTCGTTCACGCAGATGATCGCGCTCGGCATGAAGCCCGAATCCAAGAGGCTCCTCGTCGCCTGGTATCCGCCGTCAGGGCTGTCGCTGCCGTGTGCTTCCGCGGATGCCATTCCGTCGGAGAAACGGGCGACGGCCTTGAGGAAGGACCTCCTGCGATCCTGCAGCGGCTGTAGATCTGCATGATGGTCGACGAAGGCCATGCGCCGATGACCGAGAGCGTACAGGTACTCGACGACTCTCTGCATGCCACGGTAGTAGTCCGTTTTCACATTCGTGACGTTCGGTCCCGGTGAGCCGACGTCGTAAAACACTACTGGGAGCTCCTCGCCTGCGAGCTCTTCAATCACCGCGGGCTCCTTCTCGGAGACCACCAGCGCCAAGCCCGCCAGACGGTGGCCCAGCATCCATTGGGTGGCCGCGGCAAGCTGCTTCGGACGGTAGTCGGTGTTGGCGACGACGACCGCGTAGCCCGCTTGAAGAGCGTCGGCTTCGATCACCCGAAAGATGTCGAGGAAGAATGGGTTCTGCAGGTTGGAAACGATGACGCCCAGCGTCCTGCTGCTGCCACCGGCCAACGACCGAGCGTGGATGTCCGGACGATACTTCAATGCCTTGGCGATCTTCAGGACCCGGGCACGCGTACGCTCGCCAACACGGCCGGTGTCGTTGAGCACGCGCGAAACCGTTGAGGGTGACACACCCGCTTGCCGGGCTATTTCTTCGAGCGTCATCGTCGCGCCTCCCTCAAAGGGTACCCCGAAAGGCAAGGCGCGTCCAGACGCCCCCTTGCTCATTCTGCGCAATCGCTTGCGCTTCAACCCGGTACGTCTTGCCGGTGGCATGCCTTCTCCTGCCGCGGCACGCAAGCCGAGTCCCAGGTCTATACCTGGAAAGAGGCTAATAGCATGGTCCATCCAGAAAGACGGCACTTCAGGAGGGACGACCCTTGACAGGCCTGGTCGCGCCCGCTAGATTCGGAAAGTCAGTGGGCAAGCGCTTGCGCATCGAGGTGGAGGATAGGAGGATACGCACATCCACCGGGTTCGAATAGGAGAACAGAAGATGGCCCATCGAATCAAAGCCAACGTGTGGACGTCGAGATTGGCCCATCTGTCCTACGCCGCCCTGCTCGTGATGATCTTCGGATTGTCAGTGGCTGCGCAGGCACAGGACCAGCGCGAGGAGGCTCAGACACAGGAGCAGGGCGAGGAGGCCCAGGCACAGGAGCAGGACGAGGAGGCTCAGACACAGGAGCAGGACGAGGAGGCTCAGGCACAAGAGCAGGACGAGGAGGCTCAGGCACAGGAGCCAGCCGAGATATTCGCGGAGACAGTCGTCGTCATCGGCGTGCGTGAGAGCCTGACACAGGCGGTCGAGGTCAAGCGAGACGCGATTCCGATCGTGGACGCCCTGGTCGCCGAGGACATCGGCAAGTTCCCGGACAACAATGTCGTCGAGTCCATGCAGCGCATTCCGGGCGTCCAGGTCACGAATCGCGGCGGCGGCGAGGTCTCCACGATCTCGATCCGGGGACTTGCCGACGTGACCACGACGGTCAACGGGCGCAACGTCTTCACCTCGTCCGGCCGTGCGGTCGCGCTCGCCGACATCCCGGCCACGCTGGTCAATCGCGTCGACGTCTACAAGACGCGCTCACCGGAGAACATCGCTCGCGGGATCGCCGGCGGCATCGACATCCACACCTTCCGGCCTTTCGACTTCGCCGGATACACGTTCTCGGGGAGCGCCCGCGGC
>DASWIG010000825.1:0-13084 GCA_036397835.1 Thermoanaerobaculia bacterium | reverse complement strand
CTCCGCCGCCGCGGGCGCACCCGCCGCTTTGTTCGAGGGCTTCTCCGGTACTATGGGTCTGTCCGACTTCCCGTGTCCGTTCGTCATTGAAATCTCCTCTCGGTTCTCTCGTTGCGGCCTCGGGTGCCATCCCCCCGAGGCAGACACGGGATCTCCCGGTTGAGGACTTCCACCTCCTACGCTCCGCCGGTCTTGACCGGCGCTTTCCGGCGGGCAGTGGCCGCGCGCGTCGACCTCGCGCTCGACTCCGCGGACGACGCGCAGCGCCTGCGCCGCGGCGCCCGCGATCTTGTCCCTGTGGTATCCTCCGCGTATGGGCTTCGAGATCCTCGGCGCGATCTCCGACATCGAGACCATCGCCACGGGGAGCTCCATCAGGGATCTCGACCGCCTGGAAGAGCACTACGGTCCCGGACGCTGGAGGAAGATGAAGGGCACCGCCACGGTACGCCTGAAGACCGGGAGAGTGCGCAGGGCCGAGCTTCACTGGTATGAGGCGCACGGTATCGGCCGTAAGGAAATCAAGCGAAAGCGCTATCTGGAAGCCTGATCATGGAACCTGGCGAGAAGACTCCCACCGGCTTCGTCGTATGCGTTGACAACCGCGAGTATCCGGCGTCGCTCGAGCTGCACAAGATCTACCGGACTCTCCCCGATGAAGACGCGGCGCAGGACGGGGATTTGCGGGTGATCGACGAGAGCGGTGAGGACTACATCTACCCGGCCAGCTACTTTCTACCGATACGGCTGCCGCGCGAGACGGAGCGTGCTCTGTCCGACTCGTTCTCCCGCGATCACGCCGAGTCTGCCTGAGTGCCAAATCCCGCCCGACCGACAGCACGTGCGCCGACTCGATCGGCTCGAGAAGGACGCTCTCGTCGGTCGAGGTAGAGCCTCGATGGTATGTTTGCCCGCCGATCGACGGAGATCGCGCCCGTCATGCCCCTGCTCTACCGCTCCAGCCGACGCTACCTGCTGCGCCATCCCTGGCAGATCGGCCTCTCGACGCTCGGCGTCGCCATGGCCGTCGCCGTGGTCGTCGGCATCGACCTCGCGAACGCCAGCGCCACCCGCGCTTTCCGCCTCAGCGTCGAAGGCGTGGCCGGACGCGCGACGCACGAGATCGCCGGCGGACCGCAAGGCCTCGACGAGGAGCTCTACGTGCGCCTGCGCGTGGAGGAGGGCTGGCGACGCTCAGCGCCGGTGGTGGAGGGCTACGTCGCGTCGCCCCGTCTGCCCGGACGAGCGCTCCGGCTCTTCGGCGTCGACCCGTTCGCCGAGGAGCTCTTCCGCACCTTCACCCGCTCCCTGCGCGAGGGCGAACGCACCGGCGACCTCGCCGCCTTCGTCATCCGGCCCGGCGCCGTCATCGCGTCGACCGAGCTCGCCGCCGAGCTCGGCCTGGCGGTGGGCGACGCGTTCCCCGTTCGCGTCGCAGGACGCGAGCGCGAGCTCGTCCTCGTCGGCCTCGTCGAGCCCGCGGACGAGCTGGCGCGCCAGTCGAGCCGCGACCTGCTGGTGGCCGACGTCGCCAGCGCCCAGGAGGTGCTCGGCCGCGTCGGACGGCTGACCCGCGTCGACCTCGTCCTCGACTCGGCGGACGACGCGGAGCGCCTGCGCCGGTCGCTGCCGGCGGGCGTCGAGCTGCGGACCAAGTCCGCGCGCTCCGGCACGCTCGACGACATGACCCGCGCCTTTCGGTTGAACCTCCAGGCCCTGAGCCTGCTGGCCCTGCTGGTGGGGGCCTTCCTCATCTACAACGCCATGACCTTCTCGGTGGTGCAGCGCCGCGCCCTGATCGGCACCCTTCGCGCCCTCGGCGTCACCCGCCGCGAGGTCTTCGCCCTGGTGCTCGCCGAGGCGGGGCTGGTGGCCGTGGTGGGCAGCGCCGCCGGCCTCGCCCTGGGATTCCTCCTGGCGCAGGGGCTCCTCGGGCTGGTGGTGCGCACGATCAACGACCTCTACTTCGTGCTCTCGGTGCGGGAGGTCAGCCTGACGCTCGGCGGCTGGCTCAAGGGCGCGCTGCTGGGAGTGGGCGGCACCCTGCTGGCGGCCCTGGCGCCGGCGCTCGAGGCCACCCGGGCGCCGCCGCGCGCCGTGCTGCTGCGCTCTCAGGCCGAGCGCCGGGCGCGCCGCGCCTTGCCGCGTCTCACCGCCGCCGGCGCCGTCGTCCTGGCGGCGGCGGGCGTGCTCGTGGCGGTGCCGTCGAAGAGCCTGCCGCTCGCCTTCGCCGCCGTCTTCCTGGTGGTGATGGGGAGCGCCTGCCTGGTGCCGGGGCTCACCTTCGCGTCGATGCGCCTCCTGCGGTGGCCGATGGCACGGTGCTTCGGGGTGCTCGGCAGCCTGGCGGCGCGCGGCGTCGCCGCGGCATTGAGCCGCACCGGCGTGGCGGTGGCGGCGCTGGTCGTGGCCGTGGCGATGACGGTGGGCGTCAGCATCATGATCCGCAGCTTTCGCGCCACCCTCGTCGACTGGCTCGAGGTCACCCTCCAGGCCGACGTCTACGTCGCTCCGGCCGACGCCGGCGGCGGCCTGCGCGTCCTCGATCCGCAGGCCGTCCGCCGCCTCGCCGCCGTCCCCGGCGTCGAGCGCGTCACCACCACGCGGCGGGTGGAGGTGGGCTCGCCGGAGGGACCCGTAGCGCTGATGGCCCTCGGCGTCCAGCGTCCCGACTTCCGCATCTACTCCTTCGCCGCCGGCGACCCGGACGAGGCCTGGGAGCGTTTCGTGGCCGGCGACGCCCTCGTCTCCGAGCCCTTCGCCTTCCATCACGGCGTCGGCCTCGGCGAGAGCCTGGAGCTGGTGACCGACCGCGGCCCGCGCGAGTTCGCGGTGGCGGGCGTCTACTACAACTACGCCAGCGACCGCGGCATCGTGACCCTCCACCGCGACGTCTACGACCGCTGGTGGGACGACGACGCGGTCCAGTCGCTGGGGATCCACGCCGCCGAGGACGCCGACCGCGACGCGCTGATCGAACGGCTGGTCGCCGCCGGCGGCGACCAGGACCTGACCGTGGCGGCCAACCGCGAGCTGCGCCGCGGCGCCCTCGAGGTCTTCGACCGCACGTTCGTGATCACCGGCGTCCTGCGTCTGCTGGCGGTGGCGGTGGCCTTCATCGGCGTGCTCTCGGCGCTCATGGCCCTCGAGCTCGAGCGCGCCCGCGAGCTCGGCGTGCTGCGCGCCAACGGCCTCACGCCCGGCCAGGTGTGGGGGCTGGTCAGCGCCCAGACCGGCCTGATGGGGCTGGTGGCGGGAGCGCTGGCGGTGCCGGTGGGCCTGGTGCTGGCGTCGATGCTGATCCACGTGATCAACAAGCGCTCCTTCGGCTGGACGCTGCGGATGGAGGTCACGCCCGGCCTGCTCGCGCAGGCGGTGCTGCTGGCGCTGGCGGCGGCGGTGCTGGCGGGGCTGTGGCCGTCGTACAAGATGTCGAAGGCGTCGCCGGCGCTGGCGTTGCGGGAGGAGTGACGGTGGGAGGAGTGACGGTGAGGGGCGTGGCGATGCGCGAGGTCCTGATCCGTATCGCCCTCGTCGCCGGCTCGTGCGTCCTCGTCCTGCTGGTGGCCGAAGGCGTCCTGCGCGTTCACGCCGCCGTCGCCGCCCGCGGCGCCGGCAGCGTCGAGGAGCAGCTCGAGCGCTCGGAGCGCTCGGCGCTCGGGGACGCCGAAGACCGCCGCTTCGGGCTGCGCGGGCTGGTACGGGCGAGCCGTCATCCAGGCGTCGTCTACGAGCTCAAGCCGGGGCTGCGCGGCACTTTCCAGGGCCGGCGGATCCGGACCAGCTCCCAGGCCTTGCGCGACCGCGAGTACGAGCCGCGCAAGAGCACGGGCACGGTGCGGATCGTGGGATTGGGCGACTCGGTGATGTTCGGGTGGGGCGTGGACCGGCACGAGACCTACCTGGAGGTGCTCGAGCGCCGTCTCAACCAGGACGTCGGCGGCGGGCGGCGTTTCGAGGTCCTGAACTTCGCCGTCCCCGGCTACAACACGGCGATGGAAGTCGCCGCTTTCGAGCACAAGGCCCTGGCGTTCGCTCCGGACGTGGTGATCCTCCACTTCGTCGACAACGACCTGCGCCTGCCGCAGTTCATGCTGGCGCCGCGCGACGTCCGGACTTGGAAGCGGTCGTACCTCTTCGAGCTGATCGGCCGACGGCCCGGGATCCGGCCGTCCCTCGCGGAGGACGCTGCGGCCGACGGTCTCGTCGCCCATGGGCTCGAAGAGCTGCCACCGGAGGACCGGCAGGAGGTGCGCGAGCGCCATCGCCCGCTCGCCGGCGAGGCGGGCTTTCGCCGCGCCGTGGCGCGGCTCGCGGATCTCACCCGAGAGGCGGGTATCGAAGTCCTGGTGCTGCGCCTGAGCGACCAGAACGCCTATCGCGAGCTCGTCGACGAAGCGATCGCGCGGCACGGCTTCCACGCGGTGACGGCGGCGGGATACTTCCAGGCTCACCTGCGGGATTCAGTGAAGCGCAGCGGCAGGGACGCCTGGGCCGAGACGTTCTGGGTGTCGGACCGGGATCACCATCCCAACGCGCTGGGCCACCGGCTCTACGCGGAGGCGATCTGGAACGCGCTGGGCGAGATCGGCGTGCGGTAGGACCCACTCTTCCGAGGGCTGCGTCACAGCAGCTTGATCAGGGTGGCGATGGCGCCGATGCCGATCACGAGAAGCCCCCCGAGACGGATGAGGAGGCGCGTCTCGAGGTCTTTGATGTCGTGCTTGAGCTCGACCTCGAGCTCCTTGATGCGGGTCTCGAGCCGCGTCTCCAGCTCCTTGATGCGGGTCTCGAGCCGCGTCTCCAGCTCCTTCATGTCACGCCGGAGGTTGGTCTCGATCTCCTTCATGTCGCGCCGGAGGTTGGTCTCAAGCTCCTTCATATCGCGCCGGAGGTTGGTCTCGAGAAGCTGCTGATCCTGTCTGGTGACCATCCGCTCCTCGATCAGCGAGGCGATGGCCTCCACCTGGATCTCGGCCTGCTGTTCGGGAACGCCGGCGTCCCGGAGCTTCTTGACGTAGGCGTGAGTGTCGAAGGCGAGGGCGGTGGACATCTTGAACCTCTATCCGGCGGAAGTCTAGCACAGGGCCTTCATGGCAGGGGCGAAGACGGACGCCGGCACCTCACCGCTTCTTGAACGCCTCCTTGCGCAGGTCGAGCTGGCGCATCTTGGAGTAGAGCGTGCGCGGGTCGATGCCGGCCCGCTCGGCGGTCTTGCCGACGTTGCCGCCGTAGCGCTCGAGCAGCCGGCCCAGGTAGCGCCGCTCGAACTCCACCACCACCGCCTCGCGGCCCGCCTCGAGCGGACGCTCGAGCCAGTCCTCGAGGTCGCCGAAGAGCGAGCCTTCCTCGCCCGCGTCGCTCGGGCTGGTGATCCCCGAGATCTCGGCCGGCAGGTCGACGAGGTCGATCTCTTCGCCCTCGCACAGGAGCACCGCGCGCTCGACGACGTTGATCAGCTCGCGGACGTTGCCCGGCCAGGCGTACGAGCGCATGGCCTCCATGGCCGGCGCCGCGACGCCGCCGATCTCGGCGCGGCCGAGCTTGCGGACGAACTTCTCGAGGTAGGAGCTCACCAGCTCGGGCACGTCGTCGCGCCGCTCGCGCAGCGCCGGCACCGTGAGCGTGACCACCGCCAGCCGGTAGTAGAGGTCCTGGCGGAAAGCGCCCTCGCGGATCGCCGCGGACAGGTCGCGGTGGGTGGCGGCGATGATCCTCACGTCGACCTCCACGGGGGTCTCGCCGCCGAGGCGCTGGATGGCGCGCTCCTGCAACGCCCGCAGCAGCTTGACCTGGAGGTTGCCCGGCATCTCGGCGATCTCGTCGAGGTAGAGGGTGCCGCAGTGGGCGAGCTCGAAGTGGCCGCGCCGGGCACGGGTGGCCCCGGTGAACGCGCCCTTCTCGTGGCCGAAGAGCTCGCTCTCGAGCAGGCCCTCGGGCACCGCGCCGCAGTTGATGGCCACGAACGGGCCGCCGGAGCGGGGGCTCTCGCCGTGGACGGCGCGGGCGAGGAAGTCCTTGCCGGTGCCGGTCTCGCCGAGCAGGAGCAGGGAGGTGTCGCTGGGCGCCACCCGCGCGGCGAGCCGGTAGAGCCGCTGGGTGGCCGGGCTGCCCGAGACCATCTCCTGGAAGCGCAAGGGCGGCGCCTGGGCCACCCGGACCCGCGCCAGGACGGTCTCCCGGCGGCGCTCCACCAGCTTCGCCAGGACCTTGCCCAGCGCCGTGTCCGGCAGCTCGCGGGGGACGATCGCGAAGCAGCCCGCCGCCTGCAGGCGGGCGATGTCGCCGGCGTTGTCGGCGCCGCGCAGCACCACGACCTCCGGCCGCTCCGGCAGCCGGCGCAGGCGCTCGACGACGTCCGCCGCGGGCTCGGGCAGGTCCTCGCGCCGCACCACCACGAGGTCGCAGGCGTCGCGCTCGGGCCGTTGCCAGAACGCGTCGACCGGCTGCTCGGAAACGACCACGTCGAGCTCCGCGAGCAGGGCGGCGAGGCGGTGGCGCAGGGCCTCGTCGTCGACCGCGAGGAGGAGGCGTACCAGCATCGGGGATTCCTTGGCGGTCATTGTCGCAGATATTCGGTGCGATCGGGCGGGGCCGCCCGAATCCGGAGCGTCATGGCGCCACGGGCACCGCCGCGAGGTCGAGACGGACGCTCTCCGGCTGGACGCCGAGGACCGCGAGGCGGGCCGGCGCTTCGACCTGGTCGGCGGAGACCTTGAACGTCCGGCGGCCGAGCTCGGCGAGCACGGCGTCGATCCGCACGCGCAGCCGCTCCTCCTCGGCGGGCATCAGGCGCCAGGGGCCGGAGAGGGTGACCTGGACCTCGGTGGGATCGACGCTCACCAGCCGCAAGGCGGCGGGCAGGTTCTCGACCGTCACCACCGCCGACCGCTCGACGACGACGACGCTCGATCCGGGCACCAGGACGGCCCACATGGCGGCGGCGAGGACGAAAGCGGCGACGGCCTCGCGCCAGCGCCGGGCCACCAGCCGCCACGTCGCCGTGCGCTCGCCGGCCGCCGCCACCCGCGCCAGGAACTGGCGGATCTCGGCGCCCAGGCTCCCCGGCGCCGCCAGCGCTCGCAGCCTGCCGTCGCGGGCGACCGACACCGTGCCCCGCTCCTCGGAGACCACCACGCAGAGCGCGTCGGTGCGCTCGGCGAGCCCCAGGGCGGCGGCGTGACGGGTGCCGCCGCCGCGCAGTTGCGAGTGGTCGGTCGACAGCGGCAGGTGGACGGCGAAGCGGTGGACCCGGGAGCCCGCGATCACCGCGGCGCCGTCGTGCCCCGGAGAGTGCGGATCGAAGAGGCTCAGCAGCAGCGGCTCGCTCAGCCTGGCGTCGAGCAGGATCCCGCCCTCGAGGTGGGGATCGAGGTGCTCGCGCCCCGGGATCACGTAGAGCGCGCCGGTGCGGTGGTGGGCCTGGCGCTCGGCGGCGCGCACCAGCACGTCGACGGCGTCGATGGGCAGGGTCTCGGCCCGCCGGCGCAGCCCCCACACCGCGAGCTGCTCGAAGAAGCGCCGCAGGTCTTCCTGGAAGACGACCACCAGCACGATCACCAGGACGGCGAAGAAACCCTGCAGGATCCACACCGTGAGCTGCAGCTCGAGCTGCCGCGCCGCCAGGTAGATGCCGGAGAGGAAGAGCACGCCGACGAGGGCGAAGCGCGAGCGGGCGCGGCGCAGCCAGGAGAAGGCCGTCCAGATGAGCACGGCCACCAGCGTCACGTCGGCCACGTCGTTCCAGTGGACCTGCGGCAGCTCCTTCCACATCGCGTGAGATCTTCGCCCATCCCCGCGGCGAGGACAAGAGAGGCTTCGGCCACATGGCACCGGAATTGCTCACGAGCTCTGGCAGACGCGCCGATGCGTCCCTTTCGAAGTGAGCATCAAGTGAAGCAACAGGAATCACGTCCCTCTTCCTACCGACTCCCACGGCGCCGCGTCCGCCTCGCGTTGACGCTCGCCTTGCTGGTTTTGGTCCTCGGGCTCGCCGCGTTCAATGAGCGGGTCGATGCCGAGAACATCTACTCCGAGATCCTAGGCGAGCTGCCGGCCCTCGGCTTCGACTTCGACGCGCCCGCGCTGGCGGTCCGCGAGCGCGGGCTGCAGCGCCCCCTGGGGGGCCGGGGGGGAAGTTTGCAGCCGCCGAGCGCCGAGCGTCTCGAGCAGTACGCGGCCCACCGGGCGAAGAGCCCCCTCGAGCTCCAGCTCCACCGTGAAGCCGTGAGCGCCACGCTGGCCGACGGGACGCTCGCCACCCTGATCGACGTCAACCCGGGCGTGGGCGCCTGGTACGTCTTACAACTCGCCGGCGCCCCGGGGCGCCCGGAGGCCGTCTATCACCTCGAGAACCCCGATCCGGCCGGCGTCGAGGCGCGGCTCGAGGCCCGCGGACTCCTGCTCCGCGACGCCGCGGGCGAGACGCCCTGCGGCCTCGGCCCCGGCGGTGCCGCGCTCGAGTCCGCGCGCGCCACGGGCCAGACCTACGCAGAGCTCTGCGGCGGCCGGCTCTATGTGCGCAACCCGCAGGTGGGCCGCCGCACCAAGCTCGAGATCGCCACCGACTACCTGCGCGACAACGTGTGGGGCGGCGAGAAAATCACGACCTTCGTCCGCTCGACGCTCTACCGGGACCGTTTTCTCGCCACCTCGGCGCTGGTCGCGTCGGGCGAGCAGGACGCAGTGCGGCCCTTGGCCGCCGGCGCGCCGCGCCACGCGGCGGTCGATCCCCGCTACGAGGGCGTCTACCTGAAGCCGGCGGAGCTCGGCCTCGAGCTCGAGAACGAACGCAAGGGCGAGGTGCTGGCGGGCCGGTGGTACGCCGTCGCCGGGCAGCCCGGCGTGTACTTCAGCGCCATCCAGCCGCGGCTGGTCGCGCCGGAGGTGATCGCCTCCCAGAAAGGACGCGTCAGCGCGCTCGACGAGGTCGAGTCCGCGGCCCTCGTCTACATGGTGGCCTTCGACCTCGCGAGCTTCGAAACCGGCTTCGCCCTCGGCACCGACCACCCGCGGGTGGAATGGTCCGAGCGCGTGCCGGAGGCGGTCAGCGACGCCTCGCTGCCCGGGCCGGACGGCTTCGCCGCCGTGACGCCTTTCGTGCGCACCGGCCGCCTGAGCCCGGCGGACGGCCGGCGCGTGGCCGCCGCCTTCACCGGCGGCTTCAAGCGCGGCCACGGCGCCTTCAAGTACGACGGCCTGTCGCAGCGTAACCACGGCTCGCACTACGGCTTCGTGGAGCACGGCACGGTGCTCTCGAAGCTCCAGCCCGGTCTCGCCACGGCCGTGGTGTGGAACGACGGCGCCGTGGAGCTCAAGACCTGGACCGCGGAGGACGACGAACGCCTCGGCCGCGTGCGCCACGCGCGGCAGAACGGCGTCGCGATTCTCGAGACCGACCCGGCCACGGGCGAGACGCGCCCCGGCGCCCTGGTCACCCGCTGGGGCCAGGGCAACTGGTCGGGCTCGCAGGACCAGCGCTTGCGCAGCCTGCGCGCCGGTCTCTGCCTGCGGGAGGAGGGCGACGAACGTTTCCTGATCTACGGGTACTTCTCGAGCGCCACGCCCTCGGCCATGGCCCGCGGCTTCCAGGCCTACGGCTGCGGCTATGCCATGCTGCTCGACATGAACGCCCTCGAGCACACCTACATGGCGCTCCACCGCCGCGACGGCGAGGGGCTCGCCACGTCGCACCTGATCACCGGCATGAACGTGCTCGACCAATCGCTCGACGGCCACACGCTGCCGCGTTTCGTGGCCTTTGCCGACAACCGCGACTTCTTCTACCTGTTGAGGAGAGACAACGGGGTATGAAATCCCTCAGTTTGCTGGCGGCGGTCCTCGCCGGCTCGGCCTCCGTCGCCGCCATGGCGGAGACTCTCGCCGAGCAGAACGCCGCCCTCTTCGCTCAGCTCGAGGAGGTCCACGGGCTGACGGCCCAGCAGCGGGCCGACCTCGAGGCGATCTTCGCCCGCGGGCGGTTCATCGGCCAGGGCAACTCGGCCGTCACCCGTCATCCCGTCACCGCGGAGGAGTGCCGCGAGCGTCTCGCGTCCTCCGGCGTGACCTATGAAAACCCGCGCTTTACGGCGATCTGCGGCGAGCGCTACATGGCCCCGCTCTACGACCCGGCCTTTCAGACGCCGGAGGACGCCACGGCCTGCATCGACCAGTTCGAGTTCCCTGACGTGCCCTGCGCCTTCCCGGTGGTCTGGGTGCGGGCCAGCGAGGCGGCGCAGATCTGCGCCGCCCTCGGCAAGCGCCTGTGCGACGCCCACGAGTGGGAGGGCGCCTGCGCCGGCGCGCTCACCGAGCCCGACTACCGCTTCGACCTCGCCGCCGGCGCCGCCGCCGGCGCCGCGGTCTCGCGCATGCGCGCGGCCCACAACGGCCGCCACGCAGCCAACAAGACGTGGAGCTATGGGCCGCAGTACGAGGCCGGCGTGTGCGCCGCCGCCGGCGCCAAGACCGACGGCTGCGACGGCGGCGGCTGGCGGGCCTGCGGCTCGAACACCTACCCCGCCGGCTCCTTCCCCGGCTGCAAGAGCGCCCTCGGCGTCTACGACCTGCACGGCAACGCCGCCGAGCACATGAACCTGCCGCTGGCGCCGGAGCAGATGGCGAGCGGCGGCTCCACGGCCTTCGGCGTGACCGAAATGAAGGGGAGCTGGTTCATCTTCGACCGCTATCGCGCCCACGAGGACTGGTGCCGCTGGCGCGCGCCCTTCTGGCACGGCAGCCGGGTCATGGATCCGGCGAGCCACCACAACTACCATCTGGGCTTCCGTTGCTGTAAGAATATAGCCAGCGTCGGCGACTGACGGTGTCGCCGCGCTGAAGCAACGGAGTCGAGACCATGGTGCGAAGTGTGGTTCCCGTGTTCCTGTGCCTGCTCGTCGCGACCGGCGGCCGCGCCGACGACATACGTCCCGACGGGATGCGGCCGCTGCAGATCTCCCCCCCAGCCCCCCAGGGGGCGCTGCCGGCGGAGCCGGTGACGTTCGAGCTCGCGATGATCCCCCCGCGCCCGGCGGGCGCCCTGAGCGGCTCCGAGTTCGCGGACCGCACCGCCGGCATGAAGGGCGTCGAGCGCCAGCGCGCCGCGGTGGCGGAGATCCTGCGCGGCAACGTGCCCGACTTCATGCGCCGGCTCCGGCCCGTGCGCCTTGGCGGCGAGGCTCCTTCGGGCGGGACCGTGGAGGCGATCGTCTGGGTGACGCCCGACTACGTGTCGATCGGCTCCGCCAGGGACTTCCTGCCCATGCCGCTGACCCAGCCTTCGGCGACGGCGGTGGCGACCGCCTTCGGCTGCGTGCTGCCGACGACCCGGATCGTCGACGCCGTCTACCGGCAGTCGAAGTACCGCATCGTCCCCGACCCGCTGCCGCCGGGGCCGAAGATGCGCTCGAGCGAATACTTCCTGCGCCACCGCGAGCTCATCGAGCGCCGGCGCGCCGGCCTCCCCGCCGGCGAGCTGCTCGCCGGCCACAAGAAGGACGTGGTGCTGACGCAGCGCCTGGCGCTGCGCCCCGACCGCGTCGCGATCTACGGCTGGCACCGCAACGCCGGCGATCCCATCCAGCCCCTTTCCACCTACCACGGCGCGCGCTACGCCGACTACAGCCACGGCGTGCGCCTGGTGTGGGGCACCGCGCGGATCGACGGCGCGGAGCGCTCGATCTACGACGTGCTCGGCGACCCGGCGCTCGCTCCGGCGCTCAGCGACGAAGGCCAGATCCCGAGCGCCTGGGAGATCATGCACCCGAGCGTGACGCCGCTCCCGGCCAGGACGCCGAAGCGGCTCGCGCGCGGCTGAGCGCGGGCATGCGGCACGCGTGGGCCTGGACGGCGGGGGCGGTGGTCGCGGCCGCGTCGGCGGGCATGCTGCTGGCCGCCCGCGACGCCCGCGGGCCGCTCCCCTACCAGGCGACGCGCGCCGCCGTGGAGCGCGCCGCGCGGCGCCTCGACGCCGACTCGCCGGAGGCCGCGCGGCGGCTGCGTGTCCTTGCCGGCGAGGCCGAGACCATGGCCGGGCGCGGCGACGGCGCGGCGGCCTGGGCGCCGGTGCTGAATGCCGCCCGCGAGGCCCTGCTCGGTCAGCGCCGGCGGCGTCTCGACCTGGACGGGGAGTGGCGTCAGCTCGAGCCGCGGGTGACCGCGGCCCTCGCCCAGGCCTGGCGGCAGACCGCCGCGCCCGGCCTCGAACGCCGCGAGGCGCGCTGGGCCCAGCAGGCCTCCAACGAGCTCGAACGGGCCCGCGCCCTGGCCGCCGGGGGCGAGCTCGGCGGCGCCCTCGAGGCGGCGCGGCAGGCGCTCGAGCGCACGCGGCGCGTCGACGCCGCCTGGCAGGCCCTGCACGCACGTTTCGAGCAGCCGGAGCTGCGGCGCCGGTGGCGGGCGTGGAGCGAGGAGACGATCGCCTCGACGCGGCGCGGGCCGCCCGCCCTGGTGGTCGACAAGCTGGCTCGCCGGCTCGACGTCTACCGCGACGGCCGCCGGGTGGCCAGCTTCGCGGCGGAGCTCGGCAGCCGCGGCCTGGCGCAGAAGCTCCACGCCGGCGACAAGGCGACCCCCGAGGGCACCTACCGCGTCACCGAGGTCAGGACCGGCGGGCAGACCCGCTACTACAAGGCGTTGATGCTGGATTACCCCAACCGCGAGGACCTGGCCCGCTATCGGGAGGCGCGCCGCCGCGGCCAGGTGCCCGGCAATGCCGGCGCCGGCAGCCTGATCGAGATCCACGGCCACGGCGGCCAGGGACGCGACTGGACCGACGGCTGCGTGGCCCTGACCGACGCCGACATGGACGCCCTCTTCCGCCACGTGCGCGTGGGCACCCGGGTGGCCATCGTCGGCGCCCTCCCCGACGCTTAGGGCGCACGCTCCGGAACGTCCGCGGCTGGGCGCGAAAAAATTCCCTGTTCCCCGGTCGACCCGGCGGCGTGCGCGCCCGACGTCTTAGGGTGAACGCTGCCGAATTTCCGGGTGACGGTTTCCGAAAGGCGCTGTTTTACCGGCTTTGTGCCTGGCATCGGGTTTGCTCCTCCTCTATCGAAAGATAGAGGCACGAGGTCGCAGTCCAACT
>DASWIG010000824.1:0-63287 GCA_036397835.1 Thermoanaerobaculia bacterium | reverse complement strand
GCCCTCGTCCATGGGCTCCAGCAGCGGGAGGTGCGCGAGCGTCTCGCCACGATCGAAGCGCAGCTCGTGGAGCAAACGCGGCAGGCCGAGCGGGTGCGCAAGCTCGCCGCTGTCGTCGAGATCATTCGGGCAAGCTCGATTTCTTCGATACCCCGATCCGTGGAGAGCCGATCCGCGGGCGTCCCGAGGACTACCAGGCGACGCTCTTCGAAACTCTGGAGAAGCTCCACAACGGCCTCGACGCGCGCGGCGGCCAGCTCGGCACCGAAGAGGTCGGGGGAGATCTCGAGGCCCTCGGGCAGGAGCTCTACCAGGAGCTTTTCCCGCCGGAGCTCAAGACCGCCTACCGTCGCATCCGCCGACGGGCCAAGACGGTGCTCCTCGTCTCCGACGAGCCGTGGATTCCCTGGGAGATCGTCAAGCCTTATGACGACAGCGACCCCGAAGACGTCGTCGACGACGATTTCCTGTGTTGCCGGTTCCAGCTCACCCGCTGGCTGGCGGGCGGCCGTGGTCCGGCGGGTGTGATCGAGGTGACGAAGCTGGCGGCGATCGAAGCGGGGTCGCCACCGAATCTCCAGCCACTCGTCCACGCCGAGGACGAGCGACGTTTCTTGTCGGAGCTCGTGGAGCGTCATCCCGGCGTCGCGGACCTGAGCCTTGACCAAACCACTCACCCGCGAGTCACCGAGCTGCTGAGCGAGCACGACCTCGACGTTCTCCACTTCGTGGGGCACGGCGAGCTCGACGCGAAGGACGCGAACGTCTCGAGCTTCTGGCTCCACGACGGCCGGACGCTGCGCCCGCGGGATTTTCGCGGTGGGATTCAGACTCGCCTCAGAAGTCGTCGTCCTCTGGTTTTTTTCAACGCCTGCCAGGTAGCGCGGCAGTCCTGGTCGTTGACCCGTCTCGGCGGGTGGGCGCAGCGATTCGTCCACGATTGTGGGTGCGGCGCGCTTGTCGGTCCGCAGTGGACGGTTTGTGACGAGGACGCGCATGCTTTCGCAAAGGCGTTCTATGAAGCGCCGGAGCGCGGCGAGACTTTTGGGCAGGCGACGTGCGAAGCGCGGCGAGCGGTGTCGTCGCCGGAGGGGAGGCTGGCCTTCAAGGTCTACGCTCACCCCAACGGGCGGCTTCGGCTGGGTTTCGCTCCGGGGCCGCGGGAATCGTCAGGCGGAGCCTGACCTACGCGGAAGATGACGCACGGCGCAGCGCCGCGAGCGGTAGAGAAACGATGATGGTGCTCTTCAACGGATTCGAGGCGTCGTTTCCGGGCCAGGGCCGGTCGCTTCCGTCAGCCTCGATTGCCGTCGCCAAATGGTCTCCAGGAGGCTCCGTAGCATGAGAATCCGACGTGATCGCTCGAAGAGCGTGCTCGGCCGAGGCCTTGCCCTCGGCCCCTCGGCGGGCGCCCTCCTCAATATCCCGCCGACGGCACCGGTACCGGTAGCGACGCCTCCGCCGCCGCTTCGGCGAGCGCGGGATCCGCCGGCGCCGGGGTGAGCTCGTAGAGGGCGGCGCGGCGCACGCCGGCGTCCTCGCCGAGCTCGAAGGCGCCGTCGCGGCCCAGGTCGTAGATCACGATCGCCTCCGCCGCGTGGTCGGCCGCCGGGTTCTTCGACCGGGCGATGACCACCGCGCGGTCGCGGGCGTTGTCGTCGGACTTGTATTTCTGGTAGAGCTTGAAGTGCCTGGCCGAGCTTTCCTTGTCGCCGAGCTGCTTGTAGATCAGGTCGAGGTTGTAATGGGCGGCCGCGGCCTCGGGGTCGAGCTCGAGCACGCGCTGGAAATAGCCCCTCGCCTCCTCGAGCAGCGCCACCCGGCGCTCGCGGCGTGCCTCGCCGCGCTCCTGCTTGGCGCGCTCGAAGATGGTCTGGCCCAGCTCCTCCAGGAGCACGTAGTCCTGGCTGAAGTCGAAGCCGGCCTTGCGCGTCGCCTCGTCGTCGAGCGCCACGATGCTTTTGAAGTTGGCGATCGCTTCGTCGAGGAAGCCGTTCTGCTTGTTGACGAGGCCGGTGAACCAGGCCACCGACCACGGCCGCGCCGGCGGGTCGAAGGCGTCGCCGGCGGCGCGCTCGAGGGCGGCGATCGCCTTGTCCTGCACCGTGCCCTGGGCGAGGTAGACCCGCGCCAGGTTGAGCGGACCGTCGAAGCGCCCCAGCTCCTCCACCCGCGCGAACGCCTCCTCGGCCTGGCGCAGCTCGCCCTTCGACTTGCCGCCCTTGCGCAGCAGGCCGATGCCGTAGTCGTTCCAGCGCTGCCACTCCTCGGGGAGCTTGGTGTTGTCGTTGGCCACGACGGTCTGTGAGCCGCGCACCGGGAAAGTCACCCGGTCTCTCGCCAGGGTCATGATCGGCAGACGGTTGACGTACTCGCCCTCGCCGCAGAAACCCCTGAGCTCCGCCGGCAGCGTCTGGTCGTTGCAAACGTGGGCCATGTAGATGGTGTCGAACTTGCGGTATTGGAGGCGCACCTCCACGGTGACCGGCGCGGTCACGTCCGGCGGCACGTCGAGCCGGTAATGGAGGGAGTCGGCGGCGCCGGGCGGGATCTGGTGGTTGTAGAGCGGGATGAAGATGTCCTGGGCGTTGCGCTGGTCGATGCGGTTGCCGTGGCGGTCGAGCACGTAGGCGTTGACGAAATGGGACCACGGGTCGACCCCGTTGTCGCCGCCGAGGCCGCCGCTGCGGCCGATCGAGCGCTGCGGCCCGCCGGGCTCGCCGGTGGTGGCCCGCACGTCGACCCACACCTCGTTCGAGTCGGCCGTGCCCTGGGTGAACTCGTGGCCCATCTTCACCGTGCGCACGACCACGTCGAGCAGATAGGACTCGCCCGGCGTGAGCTCCGGCACCTGGGGACGGATCGGCGCGATCGGCGGCGAGTCGATGCCGCCTTCCTTCAATGCGAAGACGTCGACGCGCATCACGCCCTCGTTGAAGGCGCGGTGCTCTTCGAAGACCCACTCCGGCATGTCGAGCATGTGGGGCACGCCGGTGTTGGCGCTCGGGAAAAGGTGATTGTGGATCGTGCGGCTGCCGGAGTCGTCGAAGTAGCGGGCGGCGAACTGCTCGGAGGGCCGGGGCTTCATGTGGCAGCCGTTGCAGTTGTGCTCGGCCTGCGGCGGATAGTAGAAGCTGCGCACGCCGTGGCCCGAGACGCCGCTCAAGTGGTAGGAGTCGTAGTGGTTCTGACCGCGCAGCCACTTGTAATGGTTGAGCTCCTCGGGAAGGTGGACCTTGTGGCAGCCGGCGCAGAACTCGGCCGTCTTGTGGAGCGGCTTCAAGAACGTCTTCTTGTGGAAGTCGGGCTTCGCCTTCACGAGCTGACGGTTGACCCACTTGAGCGTGCGGTTGTCGCTGAAGGCGAACGGGTAGTGGATCGGCTCCTCGATCGTGAAGTCGCTGTTGCCGCGCTGCGAGTTGACGTGGGTGATCGCGTGGCAGGAGGTGCAGGTGATGCCGGCCTGGGCCGTCGGGTCGGTGGCGACGAAGCTCGGGTCGTCGAAGCTCGGGTCGTCGAACTTGCCGGCGAAGAAGACCACCGGGTCGTGGCAGCCGGCGCAGAACCGCGACGCCTGACGGTCGCCGCTGCGCTCGAGGGCGGCCTTGCGGGTGCCGGTGACCGAGAAGAGGTAGGCCGGGTTGTTGAACGAGCTGAAACGGTGGGCGCTCATCGACCAGCCGCGGTGGGTGTCCTCGTGGCACTCCTTGCAGTAGTCGTCGAACATCAGCACGCGCTCGGGGATGAAGTCGCCGCTGGCGGTGCGGGCGAGCGAGGGGAAGAAGTACTGCTCGCCCGAGGCCGGCCCGGCCACGTTCCAGCTCCGCGGGTCCTGCGCCTGCCACACCACCATGACGCCGCCGAAGACCGCCGCCACCACGGCCCAGCGACGCCCCACCTGCCAGTTGATGCGGCGGCCGGCGAGACGGTGGAGCACGAAGAGCCACCCCGCGACGAACGGCGTCGCCACGTGCGCCCAGTAGGCCACCTGGCGCACCACCGGGTCCTTGACCTCGAGCACGCCCTCGAGGCGGGTGAGCACGATGCCGCTGACCAACAGCACCAGCGCGGTGGAGAAGAGCGCGACGCCCACCTTCACCGCCCGCCGGTTGGGCCGGTCGTACGACTTCGACAGGTGGATGACGCCGAAGACCACCACCGGCAGGACGATCAAGGCCCCCAGCACCAGGTGCACCAGGAACATGTTCATGTAGAACCAGTTCTGGTAGGTCCGGCCGCTCGCCGCCTCGAGGATCGTCACCCCCACGAGGTAGACGGAGTTGATGGCCAGCAGCGCGAAGAGTCCGAAGACGACGAAGAGCAGCTTCTTCAGTCGCGGTCCCACGGCCGGCACGTAGCGCCGGCGCTTCGCAGGCGGGCTCGAAGATGCGGATTCCTGGTGCTGAACGTCGTTTTCCTGACTCATGGCAATCCCGTCCTTCAATGTTCCGAGGCGGTAGCGTCGCCGCTTTCCCAAGCAACAACCGTTCCACCGCGGGCCAGATTCGGCGTCTTTGCTCAAGCCCAACGATATCAGAGAGTTAGGGGATCGGGAAGGAGATCGCAAGGACGACGCGCTCATAGTTCCTACGACAGCCAGGTCCGAGGCATCTCAGGCCGGCTCATAGGAAGTATGACCCGGCGCCGCCGGGAACCCTCACCCCGGCTCCTCGCCCAAAGGGAAAGGGGAGTCAGGACAGCGAGTCTCTCGCTCCCCCTCCCCCCCAGGAGAGCGGGAACGGGGGTGAGGTTTCCCGTGGCGCGGCCCTTGCAAAGCATTGACCCCAGGACGCTTCCAAGACTATCGTCGCCATAGGAATTATGAAGATCCACGTACAGCGCTGGACCCGCGAGCCCGCCGTGGCCACCGGCCTGCTGCTCTTGGTCTTCCTGACGATCAACGCGGTGGCGGTCTGGGGCATCGTGGCGGGGCGCAGCAACGCGCGGCAGGCGGCGCAGAACGAGCTCGAGCTGCGCACGCGGGCCGACGCGCGCGCCCTCGAGGCGATCCTGGCGAGCCTGCGGGCCGACTTCCTCTTCCTGTCGCAGTCGCCACCGCTCGCCTTCTTCCTCGCCTCGCGCCGCCACGACGACCCGATGGTGCGGCGCTGGAGCCGGCTCGACGTGGAGGGGACGTTCCTGCTCTTCCTCGAGGCGCGGCCGGCCCTCGAGCGGCTGGTGCTGCGCGACGCTGGCGGCGAGGTGCTGGTGGTGGCGGGCCGGCGCCAGGGCGTGCCGGAAATCCTGCCGGCGGAGCTCTCCCTGCCGCCCGCCGCCCATGAGCTCTTCCACGGCTGCTTCCCGCTGGCCGCGACCGGGGGCGAGATCCGGGTGCGCCTCGACCCGCGCAAGCTGCTGGCCCTCGCCGCGCCCGGCTCGGAGGAGCGCTTGCGCGTCGAGCGCGACGGCGGCGCGGCGGCGCCGCCGGCCTCAGGCGAGCTGGTGGCGCGCACCACGGTGGCCGATGCCCACTGGGATCCGCCGATCGCCTGGCGGCTGGTCCGGCGCGAGGAGGAGGGCGAGCTGCTGCGCTCCCTCGAG
The DNA here is from genome assembly GCA_036397835.1 of Thermoanaerobaculia bacterium. Classification (GTDB taxonomy): domain Bacteria; phylum Acidobacteriota; class Thermoanaerobaculia; order Multivoradales; family J023; genus DASWIG01. The sequence goes on along the minus strand of DASWIG010000824.1, from coordinate 57,746 downwards.
AGCCTCGCCCAGCGCTACCGCACTACGGTGGTGCTGAACCTGGCGGTGATGACGCTGACGCTGGTGCTCGGCGCCCTGGCGTTCCGCCACGCGCGCCGCGCCGCGCGGCTCGAGGCCGAGAACGCCCAGGAGAAACGCGTGCGCGAGCTCGAGCGCCAGCTCATGCACAGCGAGCGGCTGGCCAGCGTCGGCCGGCTGGCGGCCGGGCTGGCGCACGAGATCAACAATCCCCTGGAGGGGATGTCGAACTACCTGTCGCTGCTGGCCGACGACCTCGACGGGGGACGTCACGCGCAGGCCCGCAAGCTGGTCGATCGGGTGCGCGAGGGGCTCGACCGCACCGCCGGCGTCACCCGCCAGGTGCTCGCCTTCTCGGGGCCCGGCAAGGCCCCCAAGAGCGCCGTCGACCTCGCCGCCGTCCTCCGCGACGCCGCCGGCTTCGTGCGCTCGAGCCGCGACTGCCGCCGGATGGACATCGCCTGCGAGACCGACGGCGCGCTCGCCGTGCGCGGCAATCCGATCACCCTCGGCCAGCTCTTCCTCAACCTGGTCCTCAACGCCTGCCAGGCGCAGCCCGAGGGCGGCGAGGTGAGGATCCGCGCCGCCGCCGGCGCCGGCGCCGCCGTGGTCACCGTCGCCGACCGCGGCACCGGGCTCTCGGCCGACGCGCTCGCCCATCTCTTCGAGCCCTTCTTCTCCACCCGCGGCTCCACCGGCCTCGGCCTCGCGGTCTGTCACGGCATCGTGACCGACCACGGCGGCGAGATCGCCGGCCGCAATCGGCCCGGAGGCGGAGCGGAGTTCGAGGTGCGCCTGCCCCTTGCCGACGAGCCTCTTGAATCGCCACCACCGGAAAGGAACGGATGAAGCCCAGGGGAACCGTGCTCATCGTCGACGACGAGGCCTACGTGCGCGAGTCGCTGGCCGACGTGCTGCGCCGCAAGGAGTACCGCGTACGCCAGGCCGAGTCGGTCGACGAGGCCCTGCGGCCCGAGACGCTGGCGGGTCTCGACGCGGTGGTGACCGACCTGCGCATGCCCGGCGAGGGCGGGGTCGTCCTCGTCCGCGAGATCGCCGAGAAGGAGCCGGCGCTGCCGGTGATCGTGCTCACCGCCTACGGCGACGTGGTCTCGTCGGTGGAGTGCATGAAGGCCGGCGCTTTCGACTACCTCTTGAAGCCCACCAACCCCGACGAGCTGACCCTGGTGCTCGAGCGCGCCCTGTCGCAGTCGCACGCCCGGCGCGAGCTCGCCTACCTGCGCTCGTCGGGCGGCCGCGGCGCCGACCGCGAGCCGCTGGGAGTCTCGACGGGATGGCGCCGGGCGCTGGAGATGGCGCGGCTGGCGGCGCCGTCGGACACCGCGGTGCTGATCCTCGGCGAGTCGGGCTGCGGCAAGGAGGAGCTGGCCAAGGTGATCCACCGCGACAGCCCGCGCTCCGGCGGCGCCTTCGTCCAGGTCAATTGCGCGGCGGTGCCGGTGGAGCTGTTCGAGAGCGAGTTCTTCGGCCATCGCAAAGGCGCCTACACCGGCGCCGTCAGCGACCGCGAAGGCCGCTTCCGGGTCGCCGACGGCGGCACGCTCTTCCTCGACGAGATCAACTCCCTGCCCCTGGTGGCGCAGGCAAAGGTGCTGCGTGTCTTGCAGGACGGCGTCTTCGAGCGGCTCGGCGACAGCCGGCCGACCTCGGTGGACGTGCGCGTGATCTCGGCCAGCAACGCCGACCTGCAGGCCGAGGTGGACGCCGGCCGCTTTCGCGCCGACCTCTTCTACCGCATCAACGTGATGACGATCGAGGTTCCGCCGCTGCGCCACCGCCGCGCCGACGTGCCGGTGCTGGCCCAGGCGTTCCTGGCGGAGATCGCCGCGCGCCTGGGCAAGAGCGTCCGCCGGCTCCATCCCGACACCCTGCGGACGCTGGAGGACTATTCGTGGCCGGGCAACGTGCGCGAGCTGCGCAACGTGATCGAGCGGGGGATCCTGCTCGAGCCCTCCGGCGAGCTGACGAGCGCGAGCCTGCCGTTCGCGAGCACGGACGCCGAGCCGGAGGCGGCGAACGCGGCGGCGGACGAGGACGGCGCCGGCCTCAACCTGCGCAAGACGGTGCACGCGGCGGAGCGCCGGGTGCTCGAAGAGGCGCTGCGTCGAGCCGGCGGCGTGCGCCGCGACGCCGCGCGGCTGCTCGGCGTCGACCAGCGCAACCTGCCGTACTTCCTGAAGAAGCACGATCTGATGGACAAGTGGAAGGGGCGGTGATCAGAACTCGCGCCAGTCTCGCGTGGCCACGAGCTTACGTTCCTCGTCCATGAGATCGAACATCTCCGCCACCGTCTTGATCGGGCGCATCTCGTAGCGCTCCGAGCCCGCCTCGGTCTCCACCATGAACAGGATGTCGGCCTGGGCGACGGCTTTCACCCGCCTGGCGCCCTGGCCGTTGCTCTTCCCCGGCGGCCGTCCGCGGCGCTTGGGCTCTTCGGCCGGCGCCGGCGCGACCAGCGTCGCGACGGGCGGCGCCGCCACGGGCTTCTCGGCGTCCGGCCTCTCGGCGGCCGGAGCGGCTTCGGTTCTGTGGAACGAGGGAGCCGGCTTCGCGGTCTCCGACTTGGCAAGACTTGCCTGTTTCGCCATCGAATCTTCCCCTTTGAGTGAGTTCTGGGTGTCGGTCTTCCCCGGTGGGACAAGGCCGCACATGGTACCCAAAGCCGGGCCCGTGGGGCAAGGGCTGCGTTTGGGACGCCGCCGCCCCGTGTCGCCCGCCGCACGGACGTGGTAGGGTTCCGCGGCCATGAGCGACGCCCGCAGGATCCTCGTCACCAGCGCGCTGCCCTACGCCAACGGGCCGATCCACCTCGGCCACATGGTGGAGTACATCCAGACCGACGTGTGGGTGCGGCTCCACAAGATGCTGGGCCGCGAGTGCTACTACGTGTGCGCCGAGGACGCCCACGGCTCGCCGATCATGCTGCGCGCCGAGCGCGAGGGCGTGACCCCCGAAGAGCTCATCGCGCGGATGGACGCCGAGCACCGCCGCGACTTCGCCGACTTCGCGATCGGCTTCGACCACTACTACTCGACCCACTCGCCCGAGAACCGCCGGTTCGTGGAGGCCATCTACGAGCGGTTGCAGACAGGGGGCCACGTCGCCACGCGGACGGTGCGGCAGTTCTACGACCCCGAGCGCGAGATGTTCCTGCCCGACCGCTTCATCAAAGGAACCTGCCCGCGCTGCCAGTCGCCCGGCCAGTACGGCGACGTCTGCGAGGTCTGCGGCGCCACCTATTCTCCGGGGGACCTGATCGACCCGGTCTCGGTCGTCTCGGGCGTCAAGCCGGTCGAGAAGGACTCCGAGCACTTCTTCATGAAGCTCGCCGATTTCGAGGAGGTGCTGCGCGGCTGGGTGACGCCCGAGCGCTTGCAGCCTGAGGTCGTCAACAAGCTCGAGGAGTGGTTCGCCGAGGGGCTTCGGGACTGGGACATCTCCCGCGAGGCCCCGTACTTCGGATTCGAGATCCCCGGCGCCCCCGGCAAGTTCTTCTACGTCTGGGTCGACGCGCCGATCGGCTACATGGCGAGCTTCCAGGCCTTCTGCGACCGGAGCGGCCTGGACTTCGACGCCTTCTGGGGCCCGGATTCGGATGCCGAGCTCTACCACTTCATCGGCAAGGACATCACCTACTTCCACTGCCTGTTCTGGCCGGCGATGCTCCACGGCGGCGGCTACCGCATGCCCACCGCGGTCTACGTCCACGGCTTCCTGACCGTCGGCGGCGAGAAGATGTCGAAGTCGCGCGGCACGTTCGTGACGGCGCGGACCTACCTCGACCACCTCGACCCGGAGGCGCTACGGTATTACTACGCCGCCAAGCTCGGCAGCGGTCTGGCCGACATCGACCTCAACCTCGACGACTTCGTGCAGCGGGTCAATTCCGACCTGGTGGGCAAGCTGGTCAACATCGCCAGCCGCTGCGCCGGCTTCCTCCACCAGCGCTTCGACGGCCGCCTCGGCGAGGCGCTCGACGAGCCCGACCTCTTCGCCGAAGTCGCCGCCGCCGGCGGCGCGATCGCGGCGCTCTATGAGAAGCGCGAGTACAACCAGGCGATCCGCAAGGTCATGGCGCTGGCCGACCGCGCCAACCGCTACATCGACGACAAGAAGCCCTGGGCGGTGGCCAGGGAGGACGGCCGCGACGCCGAGCTCCACGCCATCCTGACCACCGGCGTCAACGTCTTCCGCTGCCTGATCACCTACCTCAAGCCGGTGATCCCCAGGACCGCGGCCAAGGCGGAGGCGTTCCTGGACGTTCCGCCGCTCGTCTGGGCGGACGCGGCGCAGCCTCTCCTCGGCCATACCCTACGTCCCTACGAGGCGCTGATGACACGGATCGAGAGGAAGAACGTCGACGCCGTCGTCGCGGCGTCGAAGGAGGCGGCGGCGGCCGCGGCGGCGACGCCCACCAGGCCGCGTCTCGAGGAGCCGATCGCCCCGGAGATCACGATCGACGATTTCGCCAGGCTCGACCTGCGGGTGGCCCGCGTGATCGCGGCGGACCACGTCGAGGGCGCCGACAAGCTGCTGCGCCTGGAGCTCGACCTCGGCGGCGAGACCCGCACCGTCTTCGCCGGCATCAAGGCGGCGTACGCCCCGGAAGCGCTCGTCGGCCGGCTGACGGTCATGGTCGCCAACCTCAAGCCGCGCCGGATGCGCTTCGGCCTCTCCCAGGGGATGGTGCTGGCGGCGAGCGGCGGCGGCGGGCTCTTCCTGCTCTCGGCCGACGAAGGCGCCGCGCCCGGCCAGCGGGTCCGCTGATGAGCGGACCGATCGACTCCCACTGCCATCTGCAGATGCTCGCGCCGGACGAGCTCGAGGCGGCCCTCGACGCCGCCCGCGAGCGCGGCGTCAGGGGATTCCTGGCGCCGGCGACCCGCCTCGCCGACGCCGACGGCCTGCTCGCCCTGTGCCACCGCCACGACGACGTGTGGTGCGCCCTCGGCGTCCACCCCCACGAAGCCGCGAGCTGGCGTGCCGGCGACGCCGGGCGCCTGCGCTCGCTGCTCGCCGACCCGAAGGCGGTGGCGGTGGGCGAGTGCGGCCTCGACTTCTACTACGACCACGCGCCGCGCGAGGCGCAGACCCGGGTGATGCGCGAGCAGTGGGAGCTCGCCGTGGAGCTCGGCCTGCCCGTGATCGTCCACAACCGGGACTCCGACGAGGCGATGCTCGAGGCCGTGCGGGCGCCGGAATTCGCCGCTCTGGCCGGCGACTTCCACTCCTTCGCCGGCGGCCTCGCCACGGCGCGCGAGCTCCTCGACCGCGGCCACTACCTCGGCGTCTCCGGCATGGTGACCTTTCGCCGCGCCGACAACGTCCGCGAGGTGCTCGCGAGCGCCCCGCCGGAGCGCCTGCTCGTCGAGACCGACACCCCCTACCTGGCGCCGGTGCCCTACCGCGGCAAGCCCAACCGGCCCGCCTACGTCGTCGAGGTCCTGGAGCGCCTCGCCGCGGAGCTCGGAACGACGCCCAAGGCGGCCGCCACGGCCACCTGCGAGAGCTTCTACCGCCTGTTCCCGCGCGCCGCGGCGCGATGACCGGCCGTGGGGCCGGACGACCAGCCGACCGGTTGGTCGAAAACTGCTTCATCAAGGTCCGCGGACAGACTTTTCCCGACAAAGGGGTTGACACGTCGGGTAGAAGCGGTACAATACCGACCGGACGGTAGAAAACTGATGGGAACGCGCCTGACAAGACGAGGAGAAGAGATGAGCAAACACGCTACCGAGCCCGGAACCGAGGGGACCTCGAGCATGGACGCGACGGCGGCCACGGCCCGGCAATGGCCGAAGGTGATCGCGTCGCCGGCGGTTTGGGAAGGCGGCGCCGCGGCGCAGCGCCTGGGCAGAATGCCGCGCTCGCTCTACCGGCCGCGGCGCCTGGCGATCTCGCCCGAGCGACTGTCTATCTTGTGGTGAGCGGCGATCCTGTGGTGAGCCCCGTCAGCCGGGGCGCTCTTCGGCGGTGAAGAGGGCGGCGTTCGGCGCCAGGCGGGCGCCGCCCGCGTCGGCCACCGCGAAGGCGAAGCCCCACGGCTCGCGCTCGGGCCGCCCGCGGTACATCGTGGCTCCCCCGTAGCGGCCGTCCTTGGCCAGGGCGTAGAACTCGAGGTCGAAGCGCGGCCGGCCGCGCGCGTCGAGCAGCCGCGGCTCGGTCATCGCCACCGCGCGCCGCAGGGCTTCCAGACACGCCTCTTCGGGGCCCATGCCCCGCCGCATCATCTCCACCACCAGGAACGCGCCGCAGGCCTTGATGTTGGCTTCGCCGCGGCCGGTCGAGCCCGCGGCCCCCACCTCGTTGTCGCAGTACTGGCCGGCGCCGACGATCGGGCTGTCGCCCACCCGGCCGGGGATCTTCCACGACAGGCCGCTGGTGGTGGTCACGCTGCCGAGGGCGCCGGCGGCGTCGACGGCGCAGCAGTTGATGGTGCCGTGGGTCCAGTTGATGCGCACGTCGTCGTCGTGGTCGAGCCAGTTGTCGCCGGGGTTGAGGCGGGACCTCCAGCGCAGCCAGTCCTGGCGGCTGGCCTCGGTCAGGAGGTCCTGCTCGCGGAAGCCCATGCCGAGGGCGAAGCGCCTGGCGCCCTCCCCCACCAGCAGGACGTGGTCGGTGTAGTCCATGACCGCCTTGGCCACCAGCGACGGCGTGGCGATGCCCTCGAGGGCGGCCACGGCGCCGGCGCGGCGCGTCGGGCCGTGCATGCACGAGGCGTCGAGCTGCACCACGCCGTCGGCGTTGGGCAGGCCGCCGAGGCCCACCGACTTGTCCTCGGGGTCGAGCTCGACGAGGTTGACGCCGGCGATCGCGGCGTCCAGGGGGTCGGCGCCCTGGGTCATCATTTCGTAGGCGCGGGCGACGGCGGCGAGACCGTTGGCGGAGGCGATGGCGACGGGCCGGGAGGCGGCCGGCGGCGCCTCCGTCTGCGCGGCGGCGCCGCGGGTCAGGAGCGAGGTCGCGGCGGCGGCGCCGAGGCCGAGGAAGCTGCGTCGGTCGAGGGTCATGGCTCTCTCCTCTCGGTGCGGACGGTGACCCCGGATTCTGTCACTCGCGGATCGCCACGTCGATCTCCTTCCACTTGCCCTGGAGCCCTCTCCAGCGCCGAGCCGATGCGCCAGCGAGGGGTCAGCCTCCCCCTCACCGTCCGTGCAATGCCGCCGCCGCAGCCGAAGCTCGACGTCTTGGTTGGTATACCTGCCAAGATTCAATAGAATGAGGTCGACATGTCGACCGATTTCAACATCTCCTTCCCTCCGGACCTGCTCAGGATCCTCACCCGCTGGAACCGCTGGGGGACGGCTCCGCTCAACTCCGGGGTTCGGCGGCGGATCACCGGCGAGCTCGCGCCCTTCCTCGACACGCCCGAAGTGGTGGCTCTGGTGGGCCCCCGCCGAGCCGGCAAGACGACCGTCCTGTTCCAACTGATGGACGACCTCGAAGCCGCCGGGGTACCCCGGGAAGCGTGCCTGCACGTGAACCTCGAGGAACAGGCGCTCATGTCCGTGATGGGTCCGGAGCTGCTGGAACGTCTCTACGAGACGTACCGGGTCGAGGTCTTCCCCGAGGGCCGTGCCTACCTCTTCCTGGACGAGGTCCAGCAAGCGTCGGGATGGGAACGATGGGTGCGCTCGCGCAACGAGACGGAGGACGTCAAGATCTTCGTGACCGGTTCGTCGGCGAAGCTGATGTCGCCGGAGCTCGCGACGCTCCTGACCGGCCGCCACGTGAGCTTTCGCGTGCTGCCGCTCGAGTTTCGCGAATTCCTGGACTTTCGCGGGGTCGAGCTGCCGGCCAGGCCGCGCCTCGTGGGCACGCCGCCGCGGATTCAGCAGGCGCTCCACGCCTACCTGCGCTGGGGAGGCTTTCCGGAAGTGGTCCTCGCCGGCGACGAGCGGCGCAAGGAAGTACTCCTGAAGCAATACTTCGACGACGCTCTGTTCAAGGACGTGGCGCTGCGTCACCAGATCCGGGACCTCTCCTTGCTGCGCAACCTCGCCGTGTACCTGCTGGGCCAGACCGCGAGCTTCATCTCGGCGGAACGCCTGGCGCGGATCTTCAGCGTCTCCTCGGAGCTCGCCCGCACGTATTGCGGTTATCTCGAGGAGGCGTTCCTGGTCTCGTTCGTCCCGTTCTACACCCTCAAGACGGCGGAGCGGCTTCGCCGGCCGCGGAAGGTCTATGCCGTGGACACGGGGCTGCGCAACGCGGTCTGTCTGACGGGCTCTCCCGACCACGGCCGGCTGATGGAGACCGCCGTCCACGGAGCGCTCGAGCGGGTCGGTCACGACGGGCTCTTCTATTGGAAGGACGAGGTCGAGGTCGACTTCGCGGTGCGCCGCGGCCTGTCGGTCCGTTCGCTGATCCAGGTCGTCGGCGAAGGGCTGGAGAAAGTCGCGGTGAGGACGCGCGAGCTCCGCTCCCTGGAACGGGCGCGGAGCGCCTTTCCGCAAGCCGAGAGGTTCCTCGTGGCCGGAAGCCTTCCCGGCCCGGGCTCGATGCCCGGGGAGGCGTCCGAGGACCCGGAGGTCCGTTGGATTCCGCTGTGGCGATTCCTCACCGAGGCCGGCGACGAGGCGCGGATCGTGGAAGGACGCTCCGCAGCGCCGGCCGCTCCGGACGGCAGCGCAGCGGACCTGGAAGAAAGGTTGCTGCGTCACGTCCGGCGCCACGGCCGCGTCACTCGGCGGGAGGCGGCGGAGCTCGGCGGCCTCTCTCGGCCCCAGGCGTCGCGTTTGCTCGGACGGCTGGTCGAAGCGGGCCGGATCGTGCGCCGCGGCACCGGCGGGGGGACGTTCTACGCGCTCTCATAGGGCGGCGGCCGGCGGTATACTCCGATGGCCACCACGATCCGTTCCCCACGAGAGGAGGATGGTTTGAGAAATCCGACACCCGTCGACGATTCGCGCCTCCACCCCCTGATCCGCGAACGCTGGAGCCCGCGGGTCTTCGCCGACCGCTCCGTCGAGCCCGACGTCCTGCGCACCCTGTTCGAGGCCGCGCGCTGGGCCCCGTCGTCCTATAACGACCAGCCCTGGTCCTTCATCGTCGCCCGCCGCGACGATCCCGCGGCCTTCGAAAAGCTCCTCGGCTGTCTCGTGGAGGCAAACCGGAAATGGGCCCGCGACGCGCCCGTGCTGGCGCTCTCCGTGGCCCGGCTCGAGTTTCGCCACAACGGCAAGCCCAACCGCCACGCCTACCACGACGTCGGGCTCGCCACCGCCCAGCTCGTGCTGCAGGCCAGGGCCCTCGACGTCGCCGTCCACCAGATGGCCGGCTTCGACGTCGACAAGGCGCGGGAGACCTACCGGATCCCCGAGGGCCACGACCCGCTCACCGCCATCGCCCTCGGCTACGACCCCGAGTCGCTGCCGGAGGACGTCCGCGAGGCGAAGCTCAAGGACCGCAGCCGCAAGCCGCTCGACGAAGTCGTCTTCGCGGGCGCCTGGGGCACGGCGGCCTTCTCGTCCTGAGCTGGCGCAGCCGACCCCTGCACCTGCGCCGAGGTGCTCGCCGCCTTCCCTGACGCCGCGCTTCCGCCAGATGATCGGTTAAGCTAATGGGTCGAAAGGAGACGAAGCGATGCCCAGACACCCTGGTCCGCTCTTCCTCGTCACCTTGATCGGATTGGCGGCTCCCGCCTTCGCGGAACCCGACCCCGTCGTTCCCCCTCCCCCCCTCCGGGTGATCGTCCACGCCGAGAATCCGGCGGCGAGCCTGTCCCGCGAGGAGGTGGCGGCCTTCTTCCTCCTCGCCGACGCTCAATGGGCCGACGGCACCTTGGCCGAGCCCGTCCACCAGCTCGCCGCCTCTCCCATCCGGGCGGCGTTCAGCGAGGCGGCCCACGGCAAGTCTGCCGCGGCCGTGCGCCGCCACCTGGCCAAAGCCCAGGTCCGGGCGCGCACGCCGCCGCCCGAGCTCGACGGCGACCGAGCCGTCGTCGACTGGGTGCGAAGCCGCCGCGGCGCCGTCGGCTACGTCTCCCTAAAGGCCCCGCTCCCGTCCGGCGTCAAGACCCTCGAGATCGACTGGAGCGAGGAGTCGGACGAGGAGGACGACGGCGAAAAGCCGGAGCGGGTGAGCCTGGTGCTCGACGCCTCGGGGAGCATGAGAGCGCACGTCGACGGCCGCTCCAAGTTCGACGTCGCGCGCGACGTGATCCTCGAGCTGCTCGAGGACTGGGACATGGAGATCGACCTCGGGCTCACGGTCTACGGCCACCGCAACGGCACCTGCGAGGACGTCGAGACCGTCGTGCCCGTCGGGCTTCCCCGGCCCGGGGCCGTGGCCGCGGCCCTGGACGCCGTCCACCCCCGCGGCAGCACTCCCCTCACCCGCGCCGTGACCATGGCCGCCGGGGACCTGGCCAGGGCGGGCAGCGACGCGGCCCGAGTCGTCCTGGTCAGCGACGGGCAGGAGACCTGCGGGCTCGACCCGTGCACCCTCGCCGCGAAGACCGCGGAGCTCGGCGTGGAGCTGACGGCTTACGTGGTCGGCTTCGACGTCCTTCGCAACGGCAAGGCCCAGGCCGAGCTGCGTTGCCTGGCCCGGCAGACCGGCGGCACCTTCCAGCTCGCCTGGGACGCCCATAGCCTGCGCTCGGCCCTCCGCGTCGCCCTGGCGCGCGCGACCGGCAAGGTGCTCCCCGTCGAGGAGCCTGCCGTGGCCGAGCGCGAGGACGAGGAGCCACGCCTCCTCGACCTCACGTTCCAGCTCGTGCCCCGCGGCGAGGTCCGGGTGCCCGACCCACGGGGGAAGGAACGCATCCTGAGGATCGAAGAGGACTTCTGGATCACGGAAACCGAGATCTCCCAGGGCGACTGGCGGCGGGTCATGGGGACCCGGCCGTCCTTCTCGCCGCAGTGCGGCGAGGACTGCCCCGTGGAGCGGGTGTGCTTTTTCGACGCCCTCGCCTTCGCTAACCGGCTCTCGGAGCTCGACGGGCGCCAGCCTTGCTACAGATTGGAAGGTTGCACCGGCAAGCCGGGAAGCGGTTGCAGGGAGGGCTACTCGTGTACCGGGGGCCTCTTCTGCCAGACCGTGGCCGTGGAGGACCCGAGCTGCACGGGCTATCGGCTGCCCACCCCCGAGGAATGGGAGTACGCCGCCCGCGCCGGCACCGACACGCCCTTCCATTGGGGCTCGGAGCTCACCGACGTCGACGCGAGCTGCGCCCGCGCCTCCGGGGTCACGCCGGTGCGGAGCTTCGCGCCCAACTATTGGGGGCTCTACGACATGCACGGCAACGTGTGGGAATGGGTGGGCTGGTCGGAGTCGGGCCTCAAGCAGTACAAGCCGCAAGCCGAGGACGACCGCCACCGGCGGCGCTCGCGGCGTGTGGCCGTCGGCGACGACGCGGCGGAGTGGATCATGGGCGGAGCCGCCTCCACGACCGTCTCCGAGTGCCAGGCCGACAGCCGGCGGACGATGACGGTGGGGACCAGCAACGGCACCGTGGGGTTCCGCCTCGTCACGACGCAACCGTAGGGACCGCGCCGCTCAGCGCTTCTCGCTCATCAGCGCCAGGGTGTTGCCGGCCGGATCCGTGAAGAACGTCATCCACAGCTCGTAGCCCTCGGCTTTGTGGACGAGGTGGGGCTCGTCCTTGAACTCCACGCCGCGCCCCTTGAGCGCCTCGTAAGCGGCGGCGACGTCGTCGACCCTGAAGTAGAGGACCGACGACGGATGGTCGAATTCCGCCTCCGGCTCCCCCACCAGCAGCCGCACCTCGCCGCACTGGAAGAAGGCCATCTTCGGCGGCGCCTCGAAGAGGAAGGGGATGCCGAGTTGGTCGCGGTAGAAGGCCACCGAAGCGGCGAGGTCCTTCGCCCGCACCGAGATCTGGCCGATTCTGGAGAGTCCGAAGTCTGCATTCGTGGTCATCTCTTGCCTCCGGTCGTGTTAGAGTACCGCATCTCAGGCGGCTACCGAGCAGCTTCCCGGCCCACCCCTACGACGGACCGTTCATACGGCTTATCCCGGGACCTCACGGCTCCGACATACGGTCCTTGCCGCTCATTTCGTCCGATTGACGCGGTCAACTGGTTCGAATGAGTCTCAATCCGTCCAGTTGACGCGGTCAACCCGGCCGAATGAGTCTCAATCCGTCCATTCGACGGCGTCGAATGAGTGAAATGAGCTCCGGGATCGCGCGCGACGCCGCCGTCGACCGTCCGGAGTAGGATAGTCTGGCGTTAAACGGTCCCGGGAGCCCGTCTTGGCGGGCACCATCAACGAGCACGGCATGGAAGGAGGTCTCGATGAAGCTCCTGAAGGTGTGGGCGTTCCTACTGACGAGCGCGGTCCTGGCGTTTCCGCTGGCGGCAGGCCATGGCCACCATGACGACGATGACGACGGCGGTCGCCATCGGCGCAAGCGGGTGCTCTACGGCATGGCGCACCTGGACCGTACCGGTCCGAACATGTTCTACCGGATCGATCGAAAGACCGGGGCAGCCTCGCTGATCGGGTCGACCGACCCTTCCGTGGTCCTGCGGATCAGCGCCATGGCCGTGTCGGACGACGGCGTCATGTACGCCGTCGGCGTGCGGCCCGACGTCGCGGAAACCCACGTCCTGGTGACGGTCGACCTCGAGACCGCGGCGGCCACCGAAGTGGGTCCGACCGGCCTCGAAGGCTTCTTCGGCGTCTTCCCGCAGCGCCGAGTCATGCCCGACATGACCTTCTCCGACGACGGCGAGCTCTTCGCCTACACCTTCCCCGGCGGCGGCCTGGCGACGATCGACCTCGAGACCGGCGCGGCCACGCAGAGGATCCCCCCGGGCTTTCCCGGCACCGGCTTCTTCAACGGCGGCGGCCTGGCTTTCTCGCCCGACGAGGTCCTCTATCACGGCGGCGACAGCGGGAACCAGCCGGGACAGGGGTCGGCGGGTCTGCAGGCGCTCGATCCCGACGACAGCGAGGTGCTCTTCGAGCTGCCGCTGGTCTTCCCCGCCGGCTTCGGCTCGGACCCACGGCCCAACACAATGGACTTCGAGCCCAGGAAGGGAATCCTCTACTCGCTCTTCAAGGCCAACTTCATGGAAGAGGCCACCTGGTTCGGCACCATCGATCCCGTGACCGGCGTCGCCACCGTCCTCGGACAGACCGCGGACGGCATGGCGGCCATCGCCTGGGGTCCGAAGAAGCATCGAGACGACGATGACGACGACGACGACGACGACTGATTCACTGGACCTGGAGCGACCAGCGGCTCGTGTCGCCTGACTCGAAGCCGTCGGCGAAGACGTCCCCGCCGGCCCAGGAGCAGCCTTCGCCGTTGTGGATGCAGTCGATGCGTCCGGCGCCGCCGACCACGACGTAGAGCTCGCCGTTGTGGTCCTCGGCGAAGCCGTAGGTGCCGCCGAATCCGCTCGCCCAGCACTCGGCGTCGATGGCCGCCGGATTGGCCGGATCGAGCACCGTCGTCTTCCAGATCTGGCCGCAACTGACGTCGCTGTAGAAGAAGGCGCCGTCGATGGACGGCACTTGGCTGCCGCGGTAGCGGTAGCCCGCCATGATCGCCTGGAAGCCGGGGTTGTGGTGGCACAAGATCGGGTCCCAGAAACCGCCCGCCGAGCGCGGGAACTCGCAGCTCGTCCCGGTGTCGAGGGGACAGCCGGTAGTGGGGCAGGGGGACTCGTCGTTGTTGGCCGACTCACACCCTTCGCGGCACACCCAGCCGAAGTTCACAGGAGCGGGAGTGGCCGCCCGCTTGAGGTTGATCTCCTCCCACTTGTTCTGCCCCACGTCGCCCAGGTAGATATCGCCCGTCGCCCGGTCGAAGGTGAAGCGGAAGGGATTGCGCAGCCCGAGAGCCCACACTTCGTCGCACGCCGGCTCCTGGCCGAAAAAGGGGTTGTCGGAGGGCACCGTGTAGTTGCCGGCGCCGACGCCGCAGTCGTCCGGCGCCCCGGCGAGGGGGTCGATGCCGCGCACGTCGAGACGCAGGATCTTGCCGGCGAGGGAGTCGGTGCGCTGGCTGTCGCCGTTGGCGCCTTCAAAGCTGTCGCAACCCCCGCCGCCGTCGCCGGTGGAGACGTAGAGGAAGCCGTCCGGCCCGAAAGCGAGCGTGCCGCCGTTGTGGTTGCCCGCCGAGGAGTGCTCGATGATCAGGATCGTGGTGGCCGTGGCGGGATCGGCGACGTCCGGGTTCGCGGCCGAGTGCTCGTAGCGCTCGATGACCACGTCCCCGTCGCCGCGGGTGTAGAAGACGTAGAACCGGCCGGTCATGGCGTAGTCCGGCTCCACCGCCAGCGACAGCAGGCCCCGCTCGCCGCCGGCCAGGACCGGGCCGCCGACGTCGTCGCGCAGGTCGATGAAGGGGGTCGGCAGGATGCCGGCCTTGCCGTCCCAGACCAGGATCGCCCCTTGCTGGGTGGCGATCAGACGGCGCCCTCGGCCGTCGTCCGGATCGACGAAGGCGATGGGCGTGCCCATGCCGGGCGGGAACTCGCCGGCGGAAACCAGCGTGGAGACGTCGACGGGAAGGTCCGGCGAGCAGCTCAAGCCGCACGATTCGTTGAAGCAGGCGGTCGCGCCCTGGGCCACGGGGGCGGCCAGGAGCGCGACCGCTGCGGAGAGGGCGACTGCGGTGCCACGGAACCTGCTGATCTTGTTCATGCCTGAATCCTCCATAGAGATATCGATCCTACTCTATGTGCCCCGGGCGCGCAACCGTAGGTGCCCCGGGGCCGCAACCGCCCATCTTCCTTGCAGGCAGGCGCCTGCCGGTCAGGCGCGCCCGGCGAAGGCGCCAGAAGCGTCGGCGGAATAGGGCCTGTACTCCGCCGAGAGCTCCTCCATTCCGACGATCTGGTCCGCGATCGCGAGCAGACCGCGCTTGCGCAGGAGCTCGCGCTTGAGCTCGCGCACCTGCGCGTCCGTTCGTTTGCCGTCCTTGGTCAGCTCCTCTATTTCCTTCTCCGTCAGCGGATAGAGTGGATTATCACGGATTCGCTCCGCGGCCTTTTCTTCGAATTTGCGCGCCGTCTCCTCGAAGGATTTCTTGCGCGCGATCTCTTCGTCTCCGTAGAGCCACAGGAACGCGCGCAATTGGACCACCTCGGAAGTGATGGCCTGTGCCCGATTGATCGCCTTCTGCTCGAACACCGATTTGGCGATGGTTTCGTGATTGACGACTTTGCCGATGACGTTGCGCCGGAAGACCTGGTCCTTCGGGGTAGCGTCGAACGGGACCACGAGGGGAACGTAGTACTCGAACTCGATCGTCGCGTTGCCGGCGGTCTTGCGCAGCTTCTCTTCCGCTTCGAGCTTCTCCTCGTCGCTGAGCTCGCTCTCGACGAGGGCGAGCTCGCAGATCGCGTACTCCAGCGCGTCCGAAACCTCCAGCCAGGCCTTGATGACGAAGATCAACACGTCGAAGACGACCAGGAAAGCGGTCTCCGGATAGCGGCTGAGCATCGTGTAGATCTCCCCCGCGTCGTCGATCAGCTCACGCACGACCTCCCTCGGGTCTCCGGTGTCGAGCGCCTTGACGAACGGCCGTGGGAAACGCTTGATGATCATCTTGCCGTCGCGCGCGAGGATAGGTCCGATCGGGAAATCGTTTTCCGGCTGGGTCTCGTCGGCGAGCCACTTGTCGTACACGTACTCCATCGACGTCCAGTAGTCCTTCGACGCCTCAGATAGCCATTTGAAGTCGCCCATCGACAAGGCCGCGACGCCGCCGACGATGCCGCGGAAATCACGGGCCACGGCGGCCAACGGCCCCTCGGTGGTCATGAAGAAGAACCCGAATCGGATCATCGAGTCAGTGTCAAAGCTTATCCGGCCGCTGAGAACCCCGTGGGAGGCCCAGATATCGAGGAATCTGGACAGCGCGATCCAGGCATTGTACGCCCCATCCCTGACTTCCTCGACGTCGTCCGCCCCCGCGAGGGCGGCATCCCAGGCAATGAACAGAGGTAGGGCAGCCGTCGCCGTGGTGCGGTCAATGACCGTCGTCGACAGCAGCTCATTGGCCGAACGCTCACCAGGCTTCCCGGTGACGTTGTCGAGCGCCTCGACGATCAAGTCGCGCGATTTCGCGGCGTCCTCGAAGCCGCGATTGGCGACCCGTCTGGCGAAGTTTTCGGAGAACTTACCGAAGGTCCCTAGTGTTCTTCCTGCTGCCTTGACCACCTGTTCGGCTACGCGCGCGGTCGCACCGACCGAGACGTTGGCGGTCGCCAGTCCGATGTTTGGAGTGATCACGAAAGGCGCCCAGCAGACGTCGTTCAGCTTGCGCCAAGCATTGACGAATCCATTGCCGTTATTACTCATCATGACCTCTGCGATCAGCTCCGAGCTTACGAGTTAAACGTGTTAAACGTGTCACCTGCATCACCGCCATCTTCCCTGGCTTCGTCAGACGTTGCTCAACCCGTGTCCGCCTCAAGCAGCCGGATCAGACCCGGCAGACCGCTGCCGCGCAGGCACAACGGCATGGAACCGCTGTGAGATCGGACGTGCAACGTCATGTGTACCTTGGGAATGAACCTGTATATCCCCTGCGGCCTCACGCCGTCGACGGCGACAATCACCTGGGACGCTCCGTCTTCAAGCTCTCTGATCTCCCAACGGACCGGCCCTTGGAGGAAGGACCCGGACGCGTCGATGTCGAGACGAAACACCTTGCCGTTAGTCCAGCCGGTCTTGGCGAGCTCATCGCCAGTGAGCTCCCGCGGCGCTGCCATCCGTTCCTCAATACTCGCCAAGGGCTTACCGGCAAGGGCGAGAGGCGCGAGCGTATACTCGAACGCAACGACAGCATCGGTGAAGGGATCCTTGACCGGCCGCCGATTGAACATCTTGCCATGACGCCACCAGACGTTCCAGTCAGCGTAGACGGCTTCCAAGACGGCGGTCGGCGACGCGGCGATGAAGTCCACGGTCAGCGAACCAAAAACATGAGGCCAACGCTCGCCGTGATGCGGGCTCGCCGGGTCCGCGACCACCATCCACTTGACGTAATGCTCATCGCCGGGAGTGTCGTGAATTCGATCACGGATCCTCCCGGCTCGGCGTTTCGCGGGTTTCACGGGCTCGCGCATTCGTTGGTCCTTCCGGTCCGCATAGCGAAGGCGAATCGCGCTCGATCGTCGCGCTCGCTACGGCTTCTTGAAAATCTCCGGTCTTGCCGTGAACAATCCGATGAAAACGAGAAGCGTCGGGATCAGCGGAATCGGCAGTTGCTTCGCCAAGAGAGTGGTGATGGAGTCGTTCAGCCCGATCCACGAGGCAATCGCCAGCGCCGAGTACCAGGCCCATTTCAGCCGCGCGCGAACGCCGAAGAACGACAGCACCATCACCGCCAACCCGGCGTTCATGACGTTGACGTACTGGATGTGCTCGCCGACGTGGAGCTTGACGGCCAGATCCGCGTTCCATTCCGCGAGCTGGTCGTACGTGAACGGCGGGTTGGTGGGCCCGGGCGGTAGCTGCGCCGCCAACCAGTTCTTGTCCGGATTGAGGGCACTGATCTGAACCGCAACGAACATGATCGTGCCCACCGTGAAAGGGAATGCCCCGGCGATGGTGGCCAGAAGGGTCCCGAACCTCAGTCTCGTTGGCAGATCCGCGCCTGAAGCCATGCACACTCCTCCTCAACGGTCCGGAGTCGGTTAAATAACACGCCTCCTCGAGCTGGCGTCTGTAGAGAGGCGTTCACCAAGCTGTCGGTCGACATTCTAACGGGCGGAGTCGGATATGTCAAGAGGATCCCTGGATACCTCACGTCCCCCCCCGCTGGCGGATCCGAGATCTAGGAATGGACTAGATCCGGATCGTCGGCGGCTGGGGCCTACGAAGCCTGGATCGGCGCTCGGCCTGGCGCAGAGCGTCTACGCCTTTCGCCTAGCGAGCCGGAACCGGCGGATTCTCCGCCAGCACCTTGCGCAGGATGGCGATGTTGTCGCGGTGGCCGGTGAAGCGCGCCGTCACCTTGCCGCGGACGGGGTAGCCGAGCAGGTAGAGGTCGCCCACCACGTCGAGGATCTTGTGGCGCACGAACTCGTCGGCGTAGCGCAGCTCGGTGTTGATGACGTCGTCCTCCCCCACCAGGATGCAGTTGTCGAGGCGCCCGCCAGAGCCCAGGCCGAGCTCGCTCATCATCTTCAGGTCCTTCATGAAGCCGAAGGTGCGGGCCGAGGCGATCTCCTCCTTGTAGGCGGAGAACGAGGAGAGCTCGAGCTCGTAGCGCTGCTCGCCGATCGGCGGCGGGTAGCGCAGGTGGTAGGAGACGGCGAAGCCGTCGTAGGGCTCGAGCGTCAGGCTCTTCTCGCCCTCGCCGACCTCGTAGACGCGGTCGACCACCAGCTCCTTGCGTGCCACCCGCTGGCCCTCGACGCCCGCCTCCTCGATCACCCGGCAGAACTCGATCGCCGAGCCGTCGAGCACCGGGATCTCGCCGTGGACCTTGATGAAGAGGTTGGTGATGCCGCGGGCGTGGAGCGCCGAGAGCAGGTGCTCCACCGTCTTGATCGACTCGCCGTCGCGGGCCAGCGTGGTGGCGTAGTCGGTGTCGGCGACCTCGGAGACGTGGGCCGGGATCACCGTCTCGGCCGGCAGGGTGAGGAAGTGGATGCCGCTCGAGGGCGGCAGCGGCTGGATCACCATGGCCGTGCGCTTGCCCGAGTGCAGGCCGAGGCCGTAGATCACGGTCGAGCGCTTGATCGTCTTCTGGTGCTGGCGGCCGTTCCTGACGATGGGCAGCAGCGGCGGCGGCGCCAGCTCGCTGGCGATGTCGAGCCGCTTGCGCACCGAGGGCTGCACCGTGTCGGACGAGCGGCGCCGCCTCAAGGCGCCGTGTACGGCCTCCAGCACCTGGGCGTACGACAGCGGCTTCTCGAGGTAGTCGAGCGCCCCCATGCGGATCGCCTTGACCGCCGTCGACACCGTGCCGTGGCCCGAGATCATGATCACCGCGGCCCGCGGGTCGTGCTCGCGCAGCTCCTGCAGCACCTCGAGCCCGTCGCGGTCAGGCAGCCAGATGTCGAGGAACACGACGTCGGGCTGCTCTTCCTTGTAGAGGTCCAGGCCCTTGAGGCCGCTGGCGGCCGAGAGCGTGGTGAATCCCTCGTCGGCGAGGACGTCGGCGACGGTCCCCACGATGCCGGGCTCGTCGTCGATGATGAGTACCGTGTTCGACATCGTCTTGCCTGCGCTCCCCGGGATGGCGATCCCTCGTCCGCGGGTCTGGGAGATCTTATCGCAGCTCTCCGGTGCGATGGGAGGGCAGCAACGCCCGCGAGCGCAGGTCCTGCAGTCCAGGCTTTCTTGCCAAAATCTCTGCCAACCCGCCGTTGAGGCATTTGTCGGCCGAAGATCGTCTTAAGGCTAACGCAGATCACGGCACCGCTGAATCCTACCAGCCACGGACTTCGCGGACGTCTACGCGCAGTGTTTCTGGGCGTCCCGAGTCGTCCGGGACGCCCGCACACAATGTCACTAGCCGTCCCGAGACTTCCGGGAAGCCCGCTCACAGTGTGGGCAAACGTCCCGAGACTTCCGGGAAGCCCGTTCACAGTGTGGGCAAACGTCCCGAGACTTCCGGGAAGCCCGCACACAGTGTGAGCAGACGTCCCGAGACCTCCGGGAAGTCTGCCCACAGTGCTTCAACGCGTCCCGGAGCTTCCCGGAAGCCTCGAAGCATTGCAATACAAGACGCGGGCCGCAGCGGGAGCCCAAATGCATTGCATTACACGATCCCAACTCTTGCCAGTCCACGACAAACATTGCATCACACGATCCCGGAATCCCGGAACGTCGTCTAGCACTGTGAGCAGGCGACCAGACGGTCTCGGATCACCTTCAAACATTGCATGAAGGTGATCCTGGCGCCTTGGCGCCCGTCGACGAGGCGCCAAGGATCTCGGCGCCGTCCGCAGTGGCACCTCGGGGGCTCTTGCGGCCAGGCTGTAACTTCGCAGCCGCTGGCGCGTTCAATAGAGCGGACCTGCCGAAGAGGAGGATCAGCCATGCCAACTCGCCAAGCTCCCGCCACGTTGGCTCTCGTCCTGGTGGCGCTCACGACCAGCGGCTGCATGACGTCCGCGAGCTCTCTCGCTCCGCTGCGCACGGAGATCGAGCAGCAGTTGCCCGGGGCCCGGTTCGACTCGGAGTTCCAGCTCAAGCTGGGCAGGATGTCCCTGGGGCTCGCCAAGAAGGTCATGTCGGCCGTCGAGGAAGACGAGGAGCTCGCCTTCCTCCGAGACATCCACAAGATCGAAGTCGCCGTCTACCGGACCGAGGCCCTGCCCGCGGCCAGGACAGCCGCTTTCGCCATGCCACAGGGGCGTCATCTCAAGAAGAAGGGCTGGATGACGGCCGTCGAGAGTATCGCCGACGACAGCGTCACCTGGGTCCTCTTCCGCGAGCACGACGAGCGCATCCGCGGCATCCTGGTCGTCGCCCTCGACGACGACGAGCTCGTGCTGGTGAAGCTCACCGGAGACATCCAGGGCATCTTCGACAAGTTGATGGAGGAAAACCTCCTCGACGTGCCGGGGGTCATCGAGGCGGATCTCGAGCCGGAGCCGGGCGAGCCGATCGCGACCATCGAGGCGAACTGACGGCGGCAATTCGACTCCGGCGTCAGGGCCGCTGGCGCGGCCCTCGGGCAGGCACGGGGGCCTGCCCCTACCCCAGACGAGCAGCGACGCGCCCGGTCCTGCTGCGTCCCTCCGGCTGGCTCCGGATACGCCGGCCATGTCCCCTACCCGCTACTGCGTCGCGCAGCGGCGGCCGCCGAGCTCTGCCCTCGCGGCGCAGGGTTGAAACCCTGCGCTGGACGCGGACGACCGTGACGAGCTCGTCACCGTCAACTACGACACGCTGGTCTCGACGCGCCAGGGCCTCGAGAGCCTCTTCAAAGGCGGGGGCTTCGGCCGCACCATCCTCTGGGTCGGCCGCACCACGGAAGGTCTCTTCCATCTCGCCGGCGAGGACGAGCTCGCCGAGCGCATCCGGACGTCGACCCGGCGGACGGCGCGCCCCTCGGAGGAACCGGCGGACGAGCCGCCGGCCGGGGAGGCGCCCTCGGAGGGCGAGCCGCCCTCCGAGCTCCCCGCGACCGAGACGCCGCCGGCGTCCTGACGCTTGATAATCTCCTCGCCTGGGCGGCCGGCGGGCCGCGGCCGCCCAGGCCCTTTTCTGTCTCAGTGGGGTACGCGTGAGAGTGTCCAGGGAGAAGGTACTCGACGGGGAGTCTCCGTGACGCAGGCAGCCGACATCGAACGGTTCTTCCGGCTCAAAGGCCCGGTCCGGGACGTCGAGCTCTCGCTGCCTCTTCGCGAAGGCGTCAATCCGGTGGGAAGCGACCCTTCCAACCACCTGATCCTGGACCAGGACGGGGTCTCGCGAGCCCACGCGTTGCTGGTCGTCGAGCCCGGCCGCTTGCTGGTGGTCGACCTCGACAGCAAGAACGGGACCTTCGTCAACTCCCGCCGCGTTCGTCAGGCCGAGATCTCCACGGGCGACACAGTCGGTTTCGGCCCGGTCGAGCTACGGCTCGAAGAGCTCCATCCCGAGGACGCCCGGCTGGCGGTCGAGCTCCCCGCGGCCGCGGCGGATCGGCAGAGGGGCCCGCAGGACCCCGACACCACGCTGACGGCGCGCCGCGAGCGCGACGACCGGCTGCAACGATGGCTCGGCCTGGTCGGCGGCTTCCTCGAGCGGTTGCGCGGCGCGCCCGGAGGCGACGCGGGCTCAGCTCTGTCGCTGCTCACCGAGGCTCTGGGCGCCGAAGGCGCCTGCGTCCTCGACCTTTCCGGGACGAATCCGGCAATCCTGTCCTCCTGCGGCGAGATCGATCCATCGGCCCTGGACCAGATCGCCGGCGCTTGGCACCGCCAGCCGCGCCGCCCAGAGCCGCGCCACGTCTTCGCGACGCGGCAAGCCGCGACGGGTGTGCTCTCCCGAAATTCCGAGTCGCCGCGCTGCCTCCTGGTCTGCGGCGACTTCGCGGACCGCAAGAGGAGCGAGCCGCTCCTCGCCACGCTTCTCGACCTCTACCTCCATCTGCGCCCCGCGACGCCTCCCACCGCCCGGCAGGCGCCCGCGGCGTCGCTTCCGGAGGTGAGGTTTCCGCCGGCCT
The DNA here is from genome assembly GCA_036397835.1 of Thermoanaerobaculia bacterium. Lineage (GTDB taxonomy): Bacteria > Acidobacteriota > Thermoanaerobaculia > Multivoradales > J023 > DASWIG01. Next base: position 35,608 of record DASWIG010000824.1, on the reverse strand, counting down.
ACGTTCCGGGGGTCTCAGCGGCGATGGCGGCGGTCTACGCGCGGATGCGTCCCGTGCTGCACAGCGACGTGCCGGTGCTGATCGTCGGCGAGACCGGGGTCGGCAAAGAGCTGCTGGCGCGCTCACTCCACCTCTCCTCGCTCCGCCGGTCGGGCCCGATGGTGGCCGTCAACTGCGCCGCGATACCCGCGGAGCTGCTCGAATCGGAGCTTTTCGGCATTGGGGACCGCGTCGCCACCGGCGTGGCCGGGCGCCGCGGCGTCTTCGAGCAGGCGGCGGGGGGGACGTTGTTCCTCGACGAGATCGCGGAGATGCCGGTGGAGCTGCAGGTCAAGCTGCTGCGGGTGCTGGAGGACCGGGAGCTTCGGCCCCTGGGAGAGCGTCCGCGCCCGATCGACGTCAGGGTCCTCGCCGCCACCAACGCGGACCTCGGCGCCCAGGTCGAGGCCGGCCGATTTCGCCGCGACCTCTACTTCCGCATCGCCGGATACGTGCTCGAGATCCCGCCGTTGCGCCGGCGCCGCGAGGACGTCCCGGTGCTGGTCGAAGGCTTCCTCCGCCGCTTCTGCGCCGAGGTCGGCAAGCCGGTCCGCGGCGTCACGGTGCGCGCCCTGCGCGCCCTGGTGGCGCGGGACTGGCCGGGCAACGTGCGGGAGCTGGAGCACGAGGTCCGGCGTCTGGTCTATCTCTGCGCGCCGAACCAGGCGATCGAGGCGTCGATGCTCGAAAGCCCCGCCGAGAAGACGCCGGTGCCTTCGCCCGCGGCGACGGCGACGGCGCCGTCCGCCGCGAGCGGCGAGCTGGATCTGGACCTCAAGAGCATCGAGCAACGGGTGATTCGCGAGGCGCTGCGGCGGGCGCGCGGCAACCAGGTGCGGGCGGCGAAGCTGCTCGGCGTCTCGCGCCACGTGCTGCGCCGCAAGATCGACCGCTACGAGCTCCACGACTGGTTCGCCGAGCCGAAGAGCTGACCGGCGATTCCACATCGTCCGCTCCACCCTGTGCGCTTCCGCGCAATCTGCTCGAGTCTCGACAGGCGTCCTGCGCGGATCAGAGCAGCGCCTGAGGCTGTTGCAGGTCTCGATCGGTCGCCAAGCCGCTCGACGCTCCGATCCCTTCCTGGCACCAGCCTTGCGTGAGCAGGGGCGAGAGCCGGGAGATCAACTCACGACAGCTCACTACGACGAACGGAGGAAACACCACATGAGAAGGAACCCTGCACTTGGCCTCGTCCTGCTGATCGGCACGCTAACAGCCGCTCCGATCCCGGCAAGAGGGCTCACCAAGGATTTCACCGGCGGGCTCACGCCCCGTCGCATCAGCGTAATCGAAGCCCATCACGATTTCTGGTACGGCAACAACACCGGCGCTGCAAACGACGTCGCAGCCTTGGGATTCCTAGCCATCAAGATCTGGCCGACGGTTGGTATCCTGTCACAAGACATGCTGAACGTTTACAACAATCCAAATTTCGACGTCATCGTCATGCGTCCGCTGCAAAACGCCGGAACGGACGACCGTGGCGTGTGCAACCACGCAACCAATACCTATATGTTTCATTGGGAGAACATTGACTATGGGTGGGTGGCTCAGCAGCTCTACGCCAACATCGGACACTTGCAGAAGGTAGTGATTCTCTCGGGATGGGAGAATGATTGGCAATTGAAGGGCATAAACTGTCTTAACCGCACTCCATCACCGGCTGAGATCAACGACTATAAGGCGATGCTGAACGCCCGCCAGACAGGAATCGCCAATGCTCGCGCGGCGAATCCGACGGCGAACCTCAAAGTGTACCACGCGGTAGAGGTCAATCACGTCTTGAGCTCATCCTGGCGGGTCATCGACAACGTCGTTCCCACCCTCACTTCCCCACCTGACATGATTTCATTTTCCGCCTGGACGGTCAACCTTCCCTCCGTTACGATGACTAGCGCGCTCGATCGAATTCAACTTCGATCAGGGCTCCCTCGCAATCGCATGTTCATCGGTGAATGGGGCCATCGGGAATATCCGAACGGATGGCCCACTCCGCCCCTTTCCGATCAATATGGACCTATATACGACGAGCTCGACGAGGCTTTCGAATGGGGAGTGCTGCTCGGGTTTATGTGGCAGTACCGTGATGAATTCCCCAATGCTCAAGGATTCTGGCTTCGCCGACAGGACGGCACTCTCTCAACGGCTTTTCAGGCGCTGCAGTACCTTCGCTCGAAATGGGAATTCTTGAAATGAGCGGACAAGTGGCGACAGAAAGGAGTCGGCTCTCGACCGACATCTTCGTAGCACTGGTGCAGACGTCATCGTACCGTGCTTGGCGCTTCTGGCGCTGGCAGGAGGACACCACCTGGGACAGCGAGGTCAGCCACACCCCCGAGATGGTCAGCTACCTGGCCCTGGGCACCAACGGCACCCTGAACGCCGATCCGGTTCCCTTCGGCAGGTGCTCGCCGTCGAGCGACACCCTCTGCCTGCAAGAGAACCGCTTCGGCGTCCAGATGGACTGGTTCGATCCTCTGACCGGCCAGAGCGGCAGCGGTCGGACCGTCGTCCACCCGGCGTCCGACATCGGGGGCTTCTTTACCTTCTCCGGCACGGAGAATATCGAGGTGGTGATCAAGATCCTCGACGGCGAGGGCACCAACGGCAATTTCTGGGTCTTCTACGGCGGCATGACCACCTTGCACTACACTTTGACGGTCACCGACACCGACACCGGCGTCGTGCGGACCTATCAGAACACTGCCGGAGATCTCTGCGGCGATGCTGACATCGGCGCGTTTCCCAAGCTGACTGCGGACGGCGACGTGCTGATGGACGCGTTCGAGTCTCACGCCGGCGATGCCCTGCCGAGCAAGACGTCGGGCAGTTGCACGTCGGGGCCGAACCACGTCTGCCTGCTAGACCGGTTCAGGGTCGAGGTCAAGCGCAGCGGCCTGCTGCAGCCGGCCCTCGAGCTGAGCAAGGAAAGCGGAGTCTTTTCGTTCACCAACGGCTCGCCGGACAACCCGGAGGTGGTGGTGAAGATGCTTGACGGAACGCCGGTCAACGGAATGTATTGGGTTTTCTACGGCTCCCTCACGTCGCAGGGCTACCAGGTCGTGGTCACCGATACCGTCACCAGCGCTGTTCGTACCTACAATCCACCGGCTTCGCACTGCGGAGAAGCGGATATCTTGGCCTTTTAGGGCAGCCGGCAGACGCCGTCGGCCTCAAGGCCGGGATCGGCGCCCAGCTCATCGCTATTGGCTAGCTTTGGGGGACTCCGAGAATGGGTGGGCTCGCAGCCAGCTCTGGAGGCGGGCCCGCCGTCTCCGGGTGATCGGGCTGTCTCCGGTGAGCAGGGCCAGGGCCTCCGCGGCCAGCGCGGAGGCCCGCCGGCGCTCAGCGGGTCCCAAGGCCGTGGCCAACGCGAAGCGGGCCGCGGATGCGAGACCGGGCCAACGATCGGCCCGGCCCTCCTCGAGCGCCCTCTCCAGATAAGGCCGTGCGCGCTCCGGCTGCCCCAGCCCCACATGGGTCTCGCCCAAGGCAATCAGCAGCGCGGCAAAGTCCTGATCGTGCACGGGGGGCGCCTCCTCGACCGACGCCCAGGCGCCGCGTCCTGTTCCAGATAGGCCCGCGCCTCGTCGAAGCGCAATTGGTCAAGCATGGCGTATCCGAGGCCGGCGAACAGGTGGCCCATGATGGGGTGCGATTCGCCGAAGCCGGCCCGGGCCAGAGGAAGAGCCCGGCGCAGGAAGCCTTCCGCTTCCGACGGACGATCGAAGAAGCGAATCAGGATGTCCGCCCTGTTGATGAGGAGGTAGGTCAGGTCGCGGTGCTCGCCGTAGAATTCCTCCGCGATCTCCAGGCACCGCGTCGTGACCGCCAGCGCATCCTCGTAGCGACCTGCTACGACATATGCGTACGACAGGTTGTTGAGGCTGGGAGCGAGATGGATCGGGTTCCAGCGGCCGTAGGCCTCGGCCAGGTCGCGAGCTCGCTCGAGGTAGGCGATCGCCTCTTCGATGCGGTCGTGGTCGTTCGCAATGGGATGAGCGAGGTTGTTGAGCGCGCTCCCGAGCCGGGAATCCTCCGGTCCCCAAATCCGCTCACCGATCTCGACCGCACGCCGCGCGAGCGCCTCCGCTTCCGCGGGCCGTCCCATGGACAGAGCGAAAACAGACAAGTTGGTGTAGACCTCGATCTCGGTCTCCTCATGGCCGGAACCGAGCGCCGAGAGCGCGGCTTGCGCGAAGCGCTGCCATTGGCGGGCCTCTTCGTGACGCGACCGGAGATAACCCACGGTCATGACGAGCAACGCGTAGAGACGCGCCTGGACCGGCCGGTCGCCCGCCGCGATCGCCGGCAACAAGGCTCGTTGAAGGGTCTGTTCCGCGGCGCTCGTGTCGCCCAGCGCGCGGAGCTGCTCCCGCGCCAGAAGCGTCAAGGCTCGCGCCTGCCAGAAAGCGATGCCCTGGCGCTCGGCTTTTTCGGCGCTGCGCTCCAAGGCAGCCACGTCCACCGGTCTCCCGATACGGCTGCGGGCGTACTGCTCCTCCACCTCCGTTCGGATTGTGCCGATCACCTGGCGGCTCTCCGCGTCGGCCGGAGGAGGAACGAGGATCGTCAGCTCGAGCCGATCAGCGCAGGGCGCGAGCGTGCTCAGCCTGTGAGTCCCCGCCAAGGCTCTCGCCACGACTTCCCGATCCGCTCCCGTCAGCTCATTGGTCAAGGCACGGACTTCCTCGAGGCGACCATCGAGGCACAGCATCCGCAGATCGAGCATCCGGTTCGACTGCTCGCCGAAGACGTAGGTGGCCTCACAAGCTTCCCGGCGCATGTCGACCCAATCCCGCGCGTACTCGTCCAGCGCCCGCTCGACGTCGTGATAGACCTCCTCGGCAAACGGCAGGCCGGTCTCGAGAAAGGCCCGCCGGATCGCGCTTTTCTTCCCGTCGTCCCAGACCTCGGCGAGCCTTAGCCGGAAATCGCCGCAGACCGGCTTGCGCTCGACCGTCAGCTCGTGGTAGCCGGCGACGGCGCCAAGCGCCAGCAGGGCGCCCGCTGCGGCGAGCCGTCGGTTCCTGGTCTGCCGCGGGTCGCGCGTCAGCTCCCGCAACAAGTCGGCCATCGTCGGATGGCGCTCTTCGGGCTCCGCGCTCAGTCCCCGCCGGAGGGCCTGCCGCACCCGGCCCGGAACGTGCGGCGCGGCGCCCGGGCGAATTTCGGCGGTACGATCGCCGTGCTCTGAATCCGCACCGGCGAAGGGGTGCTCCCCGTAGAGAGCTTCCCAGAGCGCGACGCAGAAGCTGTACTGGTCGCTGCGCGCGTCCACGGGGCGGCCCCGGATGCGCTCGGGCGCCAGGTAGGCTGGGGTGCCGATGCAGGGAACGTCGCCGGCGCCCCCTTCAAGCCCCTCGGCGTCGGGGCTGAGCCGTGCCAGGCCGAAGTCGAGCACGCGCGCGACCCCGTGGCGGTCGATCATGACGTTGCCCGGTTTGAAGTCCAGGTGCACGAGCCCGGCAGCGTGCGCGGCGGCCAGCCCGCGGCCGGCCTGGGCGAAGACCGACAGGGTCTCGCGCCACGGCCGCTCCGGCGCCTCCAGCCAGTCCCGCAAGGTCTCGCCGTCGACGTATTCCATGGCGATGAAGGCGCGCTCCCCGAAGGTGCCGACGTCGTGGACGGCGACCACGTTCGGGTGGGACAGCCGGGCCATCGCCTGGGCCTCGCGGCGGGTCTCGGCCGCGGCCTGACGCGGATCCGTCCTCCGGCGCAGCAGCTTCACCGCGACCTTGCGATCGAGATCCGGATCGTAGGCGGCGTAGACGGTCCCCATGCCGCCGCCGCCGACCCGGTAGAGCACGAGGTAACGGCCCAACCGCGTGCCGGGCTCCAACCTGTCCGCGGCGAGCTCGTGAAGTCCCGCGGTCTCGAACGGGATCCGCCGCAAGTCGTCGAGCGTTCTCGTGGTCCGGGGCGCCATCGCCGGTTCTCCCTGTCGGGACATACGCGCCGGCCACGCGCGCCTCATCTACTCACCCGGGATCGTGGGCTGGTCGATCTGACTTCTCGGATCTGTGGCATCATATCGCGGCTCCCCGGTTGGCCATGTCGAGGGGCAGCCCGGAGAGAGCTTGAAGATGCGCGTGACGGAAGACGAGTTCGAAGCCCTGGTGACCCGCGCCCTCGAGCAGCTCCCGCCGGAGTTCGGCGAGCTGCTCGACAACGTGGCGGTGGTGATCGAGGACGAGCCCGACGACGAGACGCTCGACGAGCTCGGCGAGGACGAGATCCTCGGCCTCTACCGCGGCGTGCCGCTCGCCGCGCGCGACTCCTTCTACTCCGCCCTGCCCGACGAGGTGGTGCTCTACCGCGGGCCGCTGCTGCGCGCCTGCCGCAACCGCCGCGAGCTGATGTGGGAGATCCGCGACACGCTCGTCCACGAGCTCGGCCATCACTTCGGCCTCTCCGACGAGGAGATGCCGTATTGAGCGGGAAGAGCGGGACCGTTGCAGCCGGCCGCGCAGTGGCGGTATGCTCCCGGGCACACAATGTGAAGGGCCGAGTCTCGCCGTGACGGAAACCGCCTGCGCACCGCACTCCTACCCCTGCAACCTGCGGCTCGCCGACCTGGAGGTTGGCCTGCGCCTGATGACGGCGGACGACGAGGAGAAGCTGCTCGCCTTCGCCCGCCGGCTGCCCGAGCACGACCTGCTCTTCCTGCCCGTCGACATCACCCGCCGCGAGACCGTGCGCGCCTGGATCGCGAACGTCGAAGCGGACCGCACCTCGACCGTGCTCGCCGAGGTCGACGGCGAGCTCGCGGGCTACGGCAGCCTGCACCGCTCCGAGCTCCTGTGGATCCGCCATCTCGGCGAGATCCGGATCCTGGTCAGCTCCCGCTACCGCGGCCAGGGCGTGGGCGGCGAGCTCGCCCGCCAGGTCGTCGAGCTCGCCCGCGCCACCGACCTGCACAAGCTCATGGTCAACATGATGAGCACTCAACGCGACGCCCAGGCCCTTTTCCACCGCCTCGGCTTCATCCCCGAAGCCCTGCTCAACGACTGGGTCATCGACCGCGCCGGACGCATGCACGACCTCATCGTGATGTCGCGCGAGGTCGCCGACGTCGAGCTCGACGACGAGCCGGAGGGATAGCGACAGTTTTTGCGGCTGGGTGACGTGTTTTGGCCATGTTGATCTGGCGGACGTGCCTGTTCGGCACGCCGGACGCGTCATCCGGGCGCGCTCCGGCGGATGGGCGGGAGGGCGCCCTCCGCTCAAGCTCCGTCCAGCGGCCTTCCCGGCGCTTTACCGCCTCCGGAGCCATCGAAAACGCCCCCTGGCCAAACCTGGCACGGGGTTTGCTTCTGTTAATGGCCAGCGTGATCAAGAAGATCACACGAAGCGTCTAACCAGGACGGTTCGTCTGACCTACCAAGCACATAACGATTGCTCGTTATCACGCCATATACCGACCTACCTTTTTTCCCACCCCAGTCATCCTACCTACAACGACCACCCCGATTCAAGGGGTGGTCCCGCCCACACCTGTGGGCCATCCGACCTACTCCTGTAGGACGGGCAAGGAGCCGTCCGCTCCGGCGCCGGCTTCTTCTCGCTCCCGGCGCCGCGGACAGGTGGCGCAGCTCAGGGACTCGCCGCCGGGCCCCAACACGTCCGGTCCGCCGCACGAGCCGCGGAGGCAGCGTCCGGAAAACAGGACGCCTACCGACATGACCAGCATTGCGGCGGCGAAGACCGTGAGGGTGAAGAGCAGGATCGCGATCATCGGTGGTTCTCGGTGGCGTCCCGCTCGAAGGCGGGCGTCGCGAGCTCGTGAAAGCCGCCGTCCTCGCGGACCAAGAATAGCACCGCCAGCCCTTCCCGCGCCGCCACCTCGAAGCCTTCGTCCGGCCCCAGGACGATCAGCGCGGTGGCCCAGGCGTCAGCCACGGCGCACCGCGGATGGACGACGCTGACCGAGGCCAGGCGATGGCCGACGGGGCGGCCGGTGCGCGGGTCCATGAGGTGCGAGATCCGCTCGCCGTCGACCTCGCGGTAGTTGCGGTAGTCGCCCGAGGTGGCGAGGGCGGCGCCGCCCAGGGGCACGATGCGCTGCACCGTGCCGCGAGCCACTGTGCCGCGGGCCATCTGGGGACGCTCGACGCCGATGCGCCAGACCTGGCCGCGGTCGTTGCGCCCGGCGGCGCGCACCTCGCCGCCCACCTCCACCATGAAGTCGCTCTCGCCGAGGGCCGCCAGCGTCTCGGCCACGCGGTCGACGGCATAGCCTTTGGCGACCGCCGAGAGGTCGCAGCGCACGTCGGCGCGCGTCTTGCGGACGGCCCTGGGATCGCCCGTCAGCTCGATCTTGTCGTAGCCCACGCGCTCGAGGATCGCCGCCAGCTCCGCCGCCGACGGCGCGGCCGGCTCGGGCCCCGGACCGAAGCCCCAGGCGTCGACCAGGGGGCCGACGGTGACGTCGAGCGCACCGCCCGAGAGGCGGCTGACCTCGAGCGCCGTCGCCAGCACCTCCCAGGTGGCGTCGGAGAGGGGGAAGGGCGTGGTTTCGGCGTGGTGGTTGAAGCGCGAGAGCTCGGAATCCTCGCGATAGGTCGACATCACCGCGTCGACGCTTTCGAGCTCGCGGCGGATCGCCGCCTCGAGCTCGGCGCGCCGTGACTCCGGCAGGTCGCGGCGCGCCACCTTCACCTGGTAGACGGTGCCCATGGTCGGGCCTTCGAAGACGAAGGCCCGGCGCTCCGGCTCTGGGGCAGCGCAGGCGGTAAAGAGGAGGACGAGGGCGCCGGCGACCACTCGCATCGCCTCCCCCACTAGCCGAAGTCGTCGAAGAGGATGTTCTCCGGCTCCACGCCGAGGTCGTCGAGCATCTTCATGCAGGCCTGGAGCATCATCGGCGGGCCGCAGAGGTAGTACTCCACGTCCTCGGGCGCCGGGTGGTCCTTCAGGTACTGGTCGTAGAGGACCTGGTGGATGAAGCCGGTGTAGCCGCTCCAGTTGTCCTCGGCCAGCGGCTCCGAGAGCGCCAGGTACCACTTGAAGTTCTCGTGCTCGGCCTGGATCTTGTCGAAGTCCTGGACGTAGAAGGCCTCGCGCAGGCTGCGGGCGCCGTACCAGAAGGTCACCTTGCGGTCGGTCTTCACCCGGTAGAACTGGTCGAAGATGTGCGAGCGCATGGGCGCCATGCCGGCGCCGCCGCCGATGAAGAGCATCTCGGCGCCGGTCTCCCTGGCGAAGAACTCGCCGTAGGGGCCGGAGATCGTCACCTCGTCGCCGGGCGTGAGGCCGAAGATGTACGAGGACATCTTGCCCGGCGGCGTGCCCTCGGGGGTGCGCGGCGGCGGCGAGGCGATGCGCACGTTGAGCATGATGACGCCCCGCTCCTCGGGATAGTTCGCCATCGAGTAGGCGCGCGACACCGGTTCGCCGACCTTCGAGACGTAGCGCCACACGTCGAACTTGTCCCAGTCCTCGCGGAACCGCTCCTCGACCACGAAGTCCTTGTAGTACACCGTGTGGGGCGGCGCCTCGATCTGGATGTAGCCGCCGGCGCGGAAGGGCACCGATTCGCCCTCGGGAAGCTCCAGCACCAGCTCCTTGATGAAGGTGGCGACGTTGTGGTTGGAGCGCACCTTGCACTGCCAGCGGCGGACGCTGAAGACCTCTTCGGGGACCTGGATCTCGAGGTCGTTCTTGACCTTGACCTGGCAGGAGAGGCGGCAGCCTTCGCGCGCCTCGCCGCGGTTGATGAAGCCCTTTTCGGTGGGCAGCATGGCGCCGCCGCCGGCGACCACGTTGACCTTGCACACGCCGCAACTGCCCTTGCCGCCGCAGGCCGACGGGACGAAGACGTGGTTGGCGGCGAGGGTGCCGAGGAGGGTGCCTCCGGACGAGGTCCTGAGGGCGTTCTCCCGGTCGCCGTTGATGACGATCGTCACCTCGCCCGAGGCGACCAGCCGGCGCCGGGCCACCATGAGGACCGAGACCAGCGACAGGATCACCGCGATGAACATGACGACGCCGAGAACAATCGTGCCCATGGATCGATCTCCTCAGAGCTGGATGCCCGAAAACGCCATGAAGCCGATCGCCATCAGCCCCGTGAGGATGAACGTGATGCCCAGGCCGCGCAGGGCTGGCGGGACGTTGGAGTAGCGCATGCGCTCGCGGATCGCCGCCAGGGCGATGATCGCCAGGGCCCAGCCGAGGCCGGAGCCGAAGCCGAAGACCACGCTCTCGCCGAGGCCGTAGTCGCGCTCGACCATGAACAGCGAGGCGCCGAGGATGGCGCAGTTGACCGCGATCAGCGGCAGGAAGACGCCGAGCGCCGTATAGAGCTTCGGCACGTAGCGGTCCAGCGTCATCTCGACGATCTGCGTCATGGCGGCGATGGTGCCGATGTAGCTCAAGAGGCCGAGGAACGACAGGTCGTACTGGGCGAGCGCGGGATGGATCCAGGCCATCGCCCCTTCTTTGAGGAAGTAGGCGTAGATGAGATTGTTGGCCGGCACCGTGACGGTGAGCACGAAGATCACCGCCATGCCCAGCCCCACGGCGGTCTCGACCTTCTTCGACACCGCGATGAAGGAGCACATGCCGAGGAAGAAGGCGAGCGCCATGTTCTCGACGAAGATCGCCTTGACGGCGAGGCTCAGGTACTCTTCGAGCATCTCACTCCTCCTCCACCTGCTCGGGCTTCCACACGCGCAGCGCCCAGATGAAGAACCCGATGATGAAGAACGCCCCGGGCGAGAGCAGCATCAGGCCGTTGGGGTTGTACCAGCCGCCGTCGGTGTAGAGCGGCAGCACCTGGACGCCGAAGAGCTTGCCGGCGCCCAGCAGCTCGCGCAGGAACGCCGTGCCCAGGAGGATCACGCTGTAGCCGAGGGCGTTGCCGACGCCGTCGAGCAGGCTCGTGAAGGGGTTGTTCTGCATCGCGTAGGCCTCGGCGCGGCCCATCACGATGCAGTTGGTGATGATCAGGCCCACGAACACCGAGAGCTGCTTGGAGACGTCGTAGAAGTAGGCCTGGAGGAACTGGTCGGCCACGATCACCAGCGAGGCGATGATCGTGAGCTGGACGATGATGCGGATCGACGGCGGGATGTGGTTGCGGATCAGGCTCACCGAGAAGTTGGAGCCCGCCAGCACGAAGATCACCGCGCCGCACATGACCACCGAGGTCTCGAGCTTGGTGGTCACCGCCAGGGCCGAGCAGATGCCGAGCACCTGGAGCGCGATCGGGTTGTTGTTGAACAGCGGATCGAGCAGGATCTGCGATTTCTTGTCGGCCATCAGGTCTGCCCCTCGCGGAATTTCTCGAGATACGGCCCGAAGCCCTGCGGCCCGAGCCAGAAGCGCAGCATGTTGGTCACGCCGCGGCTGGTGATGGTGGCGCCGGAAAGCCCGTCGACGCGGTAGGGGTCCTCCTCCGGTTTGCCGGCGCGGCCTTTCACCACCTCGACCTTCGGCTGCCAGTCGTCGTCGTAGGCGAAGCGTCCGGGCCACAGCGCCTTCCACGACGGGTTGTCGACCTCGCCGCCGAGGCCCGGCGTCTCCTTGTGCGAGTAGTAGGTGATGCCCTCGATCGTGCGGGTGTCGGCGCCGAGGGCGAGGAAGCCGTAGAGCGTGCCCCACAGGCCGTAGCCCTCGATCGGCAGCACCAGCATGTCGACGCCGCCGGCGTCGCCCTTGACCTTGTAGACCAGGGCCCGGTCCGGCACCCGCTGGATGCGCGACAGGTTCTCCGGCGGCGCGTGGCTGGCGGCCGGGTCCTTCTTGGCCTTTTGCTGATCGAAGGCCGTGGGATCCACGTCGGGCAGCTCCTCGCCGGTTTCGAGGTCGATCACCACCGCCTCGACGCTCTCGAACGCGGTTTCGATCTCGGCCGCGGCGAGCTTCTCGCCCGGCTTCACCAGGCCGGCGGCCTGGAGCACGTTGCGCCGCTTCTCGAGCACCTCGTTGGCGTCCTGCCGGTCGGCCAGGGTGACCGCCGCCGCCGACACGAAGACGGCGCAGACGCCGCAGACGGCGGCCGAGAAGAGGAGGGTGTACTTGACGCTATGTTGCTGCATAACGCGCTTTCCTCCTGCGGATGTTGGCCTGGACCACGTAGTGGTCGATCGTGGCCGCGAAGACGTTCATGAAGAGGATGGCGAGCATCATGCCTTCGGGAAACGCCGGGTTCAAAACCCGGATGAAGATCGCCAGGACGCCGATCAGGAAGCCGTAGACGTACCTGCCGGCGTTGGAGTGCGCCGCCGACACCGGATCGGTGGCCATGAAGACCGCCCCGAAGGCCCAGCCCCCGAGCACGATCTGCCAGTGGAAGGGCAGGTTCATCACCAGGTTCGAGTCGGAACCGACGGCGTTGAGCAACAAGGTGGCGAGGAAGCTCCCCACCGCCAGGCTGCCCATGATGCGCCACGAGCCGACGCCGGTGACGATCAGCACCACGGCGCCGAACAGGCACGCCAGGGCGGAGGTCTCACCCATCGAGCCCGGGATGGTGCCGAGGAAGGCGCTCAACCAGCCCGCGTTCTCGTTCAAGACCGCCGGACCCCGGACCACGGCCTCGGCCAGCCAGGTGGCGCCGCTGTAGCCGTCGGCGCTGGTCTGGGCGGCGATCCACACCTTTTCGCCCGAGATCTCCGCCGGGTGGGCGAAGAAGAGGTAGACGCGGGCGGTGAGCGCCGGGTTCAGGATGTTCATGCCGGTGCCGCCGAAGACCTCCTTGCCGATGAGCACGCCGAAGGCGATGCCGATCGCCACCTGCCACAGCGGAATGGTGGGAGGCAGGATGAGCGGGAAGAGCATCCAAGTCACCAGGAAGCCTTCGTTGATCTCGTGCTTGCGCACCACGGCGAAGACCGATTCGACGACGCCGCCCGCCACCATGGTGACGATCACCACCGGCAGGTAGTAGAAAGCGCCGTGGATCACGCAGGCGAGCACGCTGGCGGGGTCGAAGGCCAGGCCCAGGGCCTCCATGGCCCGCGTCTGCCAACTGGCGAGCGGCGCGGCGCCGGCGGCGATGGCGCGGTGCGCCTGGAGCCCGGTGTTGTACATCGCCATGTAGACGGCCGGCAGCAGCGCCACCACCACCAGGCTCATGATGCGCTTCAGGTCGGCGGCGTCGCGCACGTGGGAGGGGTTCCGGGTCACCTTGCCGGGCGTGAAGACGAACGTGTCGCCCGCCTCGTAGAGGGGGTGGAGCTTCTCGAGCCTGCTGCCCTTGGCGAAGAGCTTTTCCTGCTTGTCCAGGAGCTTGCGGAGCAACTTCATCAGCCTTCCTTCTCCAAGGTGGTGAGCACGTCGCGCAGGTAGACGCCGAAGTCGTGCTTGCCGGGGTCCACGAACGAGCACAGGGCCACGTCCTCCTCGTCGAGCTCGAGCACGCCGAGCTCCTCCGAGCGCTCGAGGTCGCCCATGACGATGGCCTTGAGCAGGAACGTGGGGGGGATGTCGATGGGAAAGACCTTCTCGTAGAGGCCGATCGGCACGATCGCCCGCGGCGAGCCCTGGGTGCTCGTGGTGAGGTCGAACTTGCGGCCCGGCACGAGCTTCGAGAGGAAGGCCGGGAGCACCGAGAACTTGTCCAATCCCGGCGCCAGCCAGCCCAGGAACTCGCGCTCGCGGCCCTCGGCGAGCACCGAGATCTGCTGGTGGTAGCGCCCGAGGTAGCCGTGGACGTCGCCGCCGGCGGCGCGGCCGGAGAGAACGGAGCCCGAGATGACGCGCAGCTCGCCCGCGGCCAGCTCGCCGCGGGCGAGGTCGCCCAGGGCGGCGCCGAGGCGCGTCCGGAGCAGGCGCGGGCGCTTCACCGGCGGCCCGGCGAGGGCCACGACGCGCGTCGGGTCGAGCTCGCCGGTGGCGAAGAGCCGGCCGATGGCGGCGACGTCCTGGCAGCCGGCGTGCCAGACCCGCTTGTGGCGGTCCACGGGATCGAGCCGGTGGATGTGGACGCCCACGGTGCCCGCCGGATGGGGCCCGGCGAACTCCTCGACCCGCACGCGCTCGCCGCTCGGGACCTGGAGGGAGGTCTCCGGGGCCTTGCACACGTAGACCGGACCGTCGGTGAGCTTGGCGAGCGCCGCCACGCCGCGCTCGAAGTCGTCGCCGCGGCCGGCGAGCGCCACGCCCACGTCCGCGGCCAGGGGCTGGGAGTCCATGGCGGTCACGAAGACGGAGTGGGGGCGCGCCTCGGGGTCGGCGACGCGGCCGTAGGGCCGCGCACGCAGCGCGGTCCACAGCCCCGACTCGACGAGCAGCTCGCGCACCTCGTCGCCGCCGAGCTCGGCCGGGTGCTTTCCCGTGTAGGCCGCGAAGCGCACGGTGGCGGCCTTGCCGGCGCGCTCGTCGGCGTCGAGCTCGACGACCACCGACTGCAGCGCTCGCTTGGCGCCGCGGTTGACCGCCGTGACCTTGCCGCCGGCGATCGCCGTGTAGCGCACGCCGGGGGTCTTCTTGTCCTCGAAGAGGAGCTGGCCGCGGCGCACCTGGTCGCCGGGGCTCACGTGCATGGTGGGCTTCATGCCGTGGTAGTCGGCCGCCACCAGCGCCACCCGGCGCGGCGGCGGCGCCGCGTCGATCGACTGCTCGGGCGCGCCGGTGATCGGCAGCGTCAGCCCCTGTTTGATCCTGTGGACTGCCATCCGTGGTTCCTCTCGCAGGGTCATCCGGCACAAGCTCACCCGGCACGGCGGCGCGGACGTCTTCCGCTCGGATGCTCCGAATCAGCCTCTCACATGGGTCGTATCGATGGTAATTGGTGGATCGTCCGAGTGCTGGGAGGTGGCCCGTCCGGGGTCATGCCGTGAGGCTCGAGATGGCCTCCGCTCGGGGCATCATTGTCTCATCATCCGCCGCGAGTTCCAACCCCCCCGGTGGGTAGTGAAGAGCCCGTCAATCGGGTGGGCCGCCGCCCTCGAGCCCCAGCCGCACCAGCAGGCTCTGCACGATCCGCGCCGTCAATCCCCAGACCTGGCGTCCGCCCACGTGGTAGACGCGCAGGAGCCGCTCGGCGCCGTCGATCCTGACCGGCCGGTCCTCGACCAGCTTCGGGTCCTGGAAAGCGGAGAGCGGCACCGGGAAGATCTCGTCGATCTCGCCCGGATTGCGCCGCGTCTCCACCGGATACGGCACCGCGCCCACGCAGGGCACGATGCGGAAGCCGGTGCCGGTCTCGGTCTCGTCGAGCTCGCCCAGGCGCAGCACCCGTTCCGGGTCGATGCCCACTTCCTCCCGGGTCTCGCGCAAGGCGGCGGCCCAGGTGTCCTCCCCGGGCTCGAGGCTGCCGCCGGGGAAGGCGATCTGGCCCTTGTGGTGGGGCAGGTCGTCGCAGCGCCGGGTCAGCAGCGTCCACAGCTCGCCGGCGTCCACGTAGAGCGGCACCAGCACCGCGGCCTGGCGCGCGTCGTCGTGGGGCAGACGCCGCGCCGGCGGGCTCGCAAGGCGCGTGCGCAGCTCGGTGATCCAGCTCCTCCAGGACGATTCGCTCATCGACCGATCCTTCCCGACTCGACGATACAACCGCGACCGCCGGCAGGTCTACCGTCCGCTCTCGGGGACGAGCCGAAAGCCGAGGGACGAGGCCGAGCCACCGGGATCCGCCGGCAGCTCGAAGTCGACGAGGTAGAGCCACTGACGCTCGGGGGTCCACCACAGGGGATGGCGTCGGGCGCCGGAGCCCGGCCGCAGGCGGAAGGCGATGCCGCCGTCGGCGAGCAGGACCCTCTCGGCGAGCTCCGCTCCCCGCACCCGGAGGTCGCTGGGAGCATCGGCGCCGAACTCGAGGACGAACGCGGGCATCTCCTCGGGACTGGCGATGACCATGCGAGCGCGCCGCTTCTCGTCGAGCACGAGACGCTCGCGCCGCGCCTCGGACCACACGCCCTCGTTGCGCAGCAGCAGCCGCAGCCCCTGGTGATCGGCCAGCTCGTTGGCGGGGATCCGGCGCTGCGAGGTCTCGTAGGGCAGATACCGCTCGGCGGCCGCCGTCACGTAGCGGTAGCCGCCGTCGCGCGAGATCGGGTCGCCGCCGGGCGCCGTCCACAGCTTCCACAGGAAGACCGCGGCGGCGAGCGGCAGCGCCGCGGCCCAGCCGATCCACGGGCGCCGGTCGAGGAGGAAGAAGGCGGCGCCGTAGACCGGCAGGAAGAGGCGGTTGGCGAGCGCGCCCTCGCCGCCGTAGAGGTCGAAGGGGTGGAGGATCACGACGCCGATCATCCACGCCCCCGCGGCGATCGCGATCGCCCGCCGCCAGCCCGCGAAGGAGCCGGCCAGGGCGAGCAGCACGGCTGGCAGGTAGTAAGGCAGGAGACCGATGTGACGGCCGGCGAGGAGATAGAGGGCGTCCCACGCCCACAGCAGCGGGTCGAGGCCCCAGGCGAACCGCGGCGCCTCGTCCCAGTGCAAGGCCTGGAAGCGGCGGACGGCGTCGGGCCAGTCGGCGGCCGTGAAGTCGACCAGCGGAAAGCCCGTCTCCGGGGTGAAACGGAAGCTCGTGGCGGACAGCGGGATCCCGCCGCCCGCCCACCACCCGACGGCGACGATCGACGCCAGGCCGACGGCCAGGCCGAGCGCGTAGACGCCTCGCTCCCGCCGCGCCGGGACGACGAAGAAGGCGGCCGCCGCCAGCACGCCGTAGAGCGGCTCGGTGGCGGCCGGGATCGCCAGCAGAGCTCCGGCGGCGAGGACGGCGCGCTTCACCGCCCGCGGCGGCTCCGGCTCGGCCCAGTGGCCGCCCACGTGCAGCCGCGCCAGGAGGCCGAAGCCCGCGACCGTCAGCGCCCACAGGAAGAGGTCCCCCGTCGCCAGCCACACGTAGCTCCAGGCGACCGAAGCGCCGAGCAGCACGGTGATCCACACCGGCGTGGCCAGGCCCAGGTACGGCTGCAGGACCCAGGCCGCGAACAGGCTGGCGGCGGCCAGCAGCAGGGCGTTGGCGATCGCGAAGCCGGACTCCGGCGCCAGGCGCACGAACGGCGCCAGCCACAGGGCGTAAGGAAAAGGACGGTCGAAGGCGATGCGGCGTCCGCCCGAGCCCGAGGCCAGCTCGAGGTCCGGCGGCTCGGCGCCGCGGTCGAGGAGCAGGCGGTCGAAGTCGGCGCGCTCGTAGGTCAGGTCGAAGTCGTAGGCCAGGCTCCGGGCCTGCGCCAGGTAGGTGGCCTCGCCGGCCAGCAGGCGCGGCTCCGTCCAGTCGAGGCGGGCGTAGAAGAACGCTCCGGCGAGGGTCGCGGCGAGCGTCAGCCCGAGCACCGACCAGGCGTACGGCCGCAGCCGCTCCTCGCGGATCCTCACGGCCTCAGACCTCCCTCCCCCACACCGGGCCTCCCAGCCCGGAAAAGCCCTGGCGGCCGAGGACGTGGGGCTCGACCTCGAGCCGCGCCCGCCCCGGCGGACGCCGCAGGGCGAGCTCGAAGACGTGCTCCGCGCCGGGCTCGAGCGTGAGCGGCAGCCGCAGCCACCGGGCACACGCCGCGCCCGCGGCGAGGGTGCGCACCTCGACGGCGACGCCGCCGTCTTCCACCTCGCCGGCCAGCCAGGGTCCGCCGCCGCGGTTGGCGAGGCGGATCCGCAGCCGGCGTCGCTCGCCCTCCGGCCACGGCGCCTCGGCGCCCTCGACCTCGAGCTCCCCGGCCAGGCGGTCGGCGAAGAGGCTGGTCGGCGGCGGCGGCGCGGCGACGGCGCCGAGCGGCCGGCGGCCGGCGAAACGCCCCAGCGCGTCGGCCATGGCGGCGGCGGCGCGCGCCGGGTCGTGATGCTCGGCGACGTGGCGGCGCGCCGCCTCCCCCATCGCCCGCAGGCGCGCGGGATCGGCCAGCAGCTCGGCGAGCTGCGCGGCCAGCGCGGCCTCCTCGCCGTCCCCGAGCGGCGCCTTGACGACGACGCCGTCGGGCAGCGCCGCGAGCTGGGCATGGTCCGAGACCACCGTGGGCTTGCCCACCGCCAGGATGCGCAACAGCGACGCCGAGGTCTCGCCGGCGGTGGGGTAGCGCAGGTTGAGGCAGACGTCGACGGCGGCGATCGCCTCGGCGAGCTCGGCGAAGGGCAGGTAGCCGAGAAGATGGACGCGCTCAGCCACCCCCGCCCGGCGCGCCGTCTCCCCGAGGTCCAGGGTAGACGCCACCTCGCCGGCGACTACGAGGTGAACGCCTTCGAGGCGCCGCAGGGCCTGGATCACCACCCCGGTGCGCTTGATCGGAGTCTGGAAGCCGAAGGAGCCGAGGAGCGGGACGTCCGCGGGCAGGTTGTGACGGCGGCGGAAGTCGGACGAGTCGGACATGTCGGACCGGTCAGACTTGTCGGACTTCTCGGAGACGGGCGGCAAGGGCACGCCCATCGGCACCGGCGCCACCGCGACGCCCGGCACCTCCTCGCGCAGCCACTCGGCCGCCCACTCGCTGTGGACGAGCACGCCGCGCTGCGCCGCCGCCAGCCGGCGGTGCGCCGGCAGGGCGAAGAGGGCGGCGTCGCCCCAGCCGCCGGGCCATTGCCGCGGACGCGCCGCCGCGTCGCCGATCCAGCCGTGCTCGGCGGCGAGCTCGCGCCGGTAGGCGGCGACGTCGCCGCGCCGCAGCGTACGCTCCACGAGCAGGTGGTGGAGCACCACGTCGTGGAGCGTCAGCACACCGGGGTGCTCGAAAGCCAGGTCCCAGACCGCGGCGTGGTGGCGGTTGTTGCCCATCTGGTAGCAGGGCAGACGGCCGTCCTCGCCGAGACGCTCGGGGGCCACGACCGGATGGCGCGCCGCGATCGCGGGATCGACCGGCTGCTCGGGGAGACGGACGAGCCGCAGGTCGCAGAGCCGCGCAAGCTGCGGCAGGAGGTCGGCGCTGTAGTCGGCGATGCCCGAGCGCACGGGCGGCAGCGGGGAGACGAAGTCGATCCGGAGTCGGTCTCGCGGCACGGGAGGATCCTAGCGTGCCGCGGGCCAGAAGCGTCACTCTTCGCAGCGAGGACCGAAGATCTCTTCCGGGAGCTCGCAGATCCGCGGATCCCGCCAGACCAGCTCCTCGTCCGTGGCCACGTCGTAGAAGTCCGGGCAGAGGCCGTCGCCCTGGCCGGTGATGCCTCCCTCGGGCGCGCAGACGTAGACCCCGCCCTCGCCGTAGACCTCGACGAACTGATCGCAGCAGGGTAGCGCGTGGTGGTAGACGATCTCCCCCTGGTACCGGTAGCTCCGGACCTCGGCCGACGAGGTGTCGACGGGCGCGCACTCGAGGGTGGCGATCCACCGGCGCAGCCACTCCGGAAGCGGGCCGTCGATCGGGCTTTCGGGCACACCGTCGTCACAACGCCGCATGGCGTCGACGCCGACGCTGTAGCGGCCCAGCGCCGTGTGCAACGGCGCCGCCCAGAGCCCCCGGAGGGTCGCCTCCCCGCCCTTCGCGCCGGGAGGCGGCTCGCTGGCGCAGACCTTGAAAGAACCGAAAGAGCCCGCCGCGGAGAACTCCGTCGCCGTCGTGAGGAATGAATCGGAATCCGGCACCACCCGGTATCGTCCCGTCACGAGGGGCGTCCGGCCGTAGGCCATGAGCCCGAGCTCCCCGGATTCCCGGCGCTCCTCCGTGAACAGCGGCAGGCTCCGGTCTCCGCCGTTGGCGCAGGGTCCAGGCTGCGGCCGCTCCCCGCCGAAGTCGTCGAGCCAGACCAGGACCTCGGTGCCGCCGTCGAAGCCGCCGCCGTTCAGGAAGCGGTGACGGGAGAGCACGGGGAGCGGCTGCCGGCCGTCCCCGCGGTGGTAGAAGGTGCGTCCGCCGGCACCGATCTCCTCCTCCGCGGCGAGGGCGACGGCCGCGAGGCCTTGCGCCGCGTCCTGGCCGCTGTCGACGAGGTAGAGCTCGCCCCACAGGACGTCGTCCGCGATCGCCGGGCCGCCGTCGCCGAAGTAGCCGTCGTCCAGCGGGGTTGCGGACGTCGCGGAGCAGGCGCCGACGGCGTCCACGGTGACGAAGCCGCTGACCACCGAGCCCGCGGCCGGGGGCGAGGCCCAGCACAGACCGTCGTCTCCCGGCAACC
Organism: Thermoanaerobaculia bacterium; assembly: GCA_036397835.1. Taxonomy (GTDB): domain Bacteria; phylum Acidobacteriota; class Thermoanaerobaculia; order Multivoradales; family J023; genus DASWIG01. Next base: position 15,577 of record DASWIG010000824.1, on the reverse strand, counting down.
CGGAGAGCCGCTGCCTGAGGAGCGCGAGGGCCCCGGCGTCGAGGTCCGGCAGCGCGACGGGGCTCGCGCAGCCGGCGAACGGCACCTCGGCGTCGGCTCCGCTCACCGGCAGCCGTCCGTCGCGGACGAGCGCCCCCACGTCGAGGGACTGCACCGCGCGGGCCGGCAGGAAGAGGTCGAAGTCGAGCACCGGCAGGCCCCAGTTCGTCCACAGCACCACGTGGCCGAGGACCGGACGGGGCACCGCGTTGCCGATCGACAGCAGCGTCGTCGGACCCGCGGGGTCCACGAGATCCGATTCGAAGTACGGGAACAGGAGAGTGGCTCCCGGACCTCCGCCGCCGGCGCAGGTCTCGCCGTTCGCCGGCGCGGAGAGAAGGAACGCCGCGAGCAGCGCTGCCCGGAGCCACGGGCGTTGATCGCGCGATGATGTCATGGCAGAGGATCATACTCAATCCGGCGAGATCCGTCAAGGAGTTTGAACGCAAGAAACGGGTAGGCGCGGCTCGGCTCTCCTGCCACGATGTCGTCCGACGGCGGTAATGAACGCCGCCGTCGCCAGGAGGAAACGAGCCATGACTTCTTACCGTATCGTCGCCATGCCCACCGCGACCGCCGAGAAAGTGCGAGCCACGCTCTCCTCGCCCGGCTACGGACATCCCGCCCACACCGAGGTCGCCACGGGCTACGGGCCTTGCCGCCACTGCCTGCGCACCTTCCGCGTCGGCGAGGAGCGCCGCACCCTGTTCACCTACGACCCCTTCTACGGGCTCGAGGAGCTGCCGCTGCCGGGTCCCGTCTTCATCCACGATGGGCCCTGCGAGCGCTACCCCGAGGACGGCGGCTTCCCCTCCGACCTGCGCGCCCACCCGCTGACGCTCAACGCCTACGGCCGCGGCCGGCGTCTGCGGGCGCAGGAGTACGTGACCGACGGCGACGTCGAGACGGCGCTCGACCGCCTGCTGGCGCGGCCCGACGTCGACTACGTGCACGTGCGCGACACGTCGGCGGGGTGCTACGACCTGCGCGTCGAGCGTGGTGAGCCAAGATGATGCTATGATCCGGGTTATGACGTCCTTTCGACACGGCACCGGAACCATGACGAGCGGTTGCTCGGAGGGTCGCGATGGGTCGCGCTGAGCTCAAGCGCAGGCCAGCCCGGAGTGGGCGTGGGCGGACGAATACGGGCTCGATCAGCTCAACGTCGTGCGTTGGGGAGCGCTCGCTCTCTTCTTCTCCTGTCGCCCCTAAACCGCCGCCGACTCCCCCGCCTTGCCCATCCCCTCCCGCAGGAACGCCTCGATGAACGGCACGATGTCGCCGTCGAGCACGCGGTCGGCGTCGCCGACCTCGACGCCGGTGCGGTGGTCCTTGACCATGCGGTACGGGTGCAGCACGTAGGAGCGGATCTGGCTGCCGAAGGCGATGTCCATCTTCTGGCCCTCGCGCTCCGCCTGCTCCTCTTCGCGCTTCCTCATCTCGCGGTCGTAGAGGCGGGCGCGCAGGACCTTCATCGCCGTGGCGCGGTTCTTGTGCTGGCTGCGCTCGTTCTGACAGGTCACCACGATGTTGGTCGGCAGGTGGGTGATGCGCACCGCCGAGTCCGTGCGGTTGACGTGCTGGCCGCCGGCGCCCGAGGAACGGTAGGTGTCGACCCGCAGGTCCTTGTCGAGGATCTCGATCTCGACGTCGTCGTCGATCTCGGGGTAGACGTCCACCGAGGCGAACGACGTGTGGCGGCGCGCCGCCGCGTCGAAGGGGCTGATGCGCACCAGGCGGTGGACGCCGGCCTCGCTCTTGAGGTAGCCGTAGGCGTTGTCGCCGCGGGCGATGAAGGTGGCGCTCTTGATCCCCGCCTCGTCCGCCGGCTGGTGGTCGAGCATCTCGACCTCGAAGCCGTGCTCGCCGCAGTAGCGCAGGTACATCCGCAGCAGCATGTCGGCCCAGTCCTGCGACTCGGTGCCGCCGGCGCCGGGATGGATGGCGACGATGGCGTTGCGGCCGTCGTCGGGTCCCGCGAGCTTCAAGGAGAGCTCGAGCTTGTCGAGGTCGCTCTCCACCCGCTCGAGGAACCTGGTCACCTCGTCGTCGGCCTCGCCTTCGGCCACCAGCTCCTGCCAGGCCTCGAGGTCCCCGGCGTCGCGGCGGATCTTGTTCAGGGTTTCGAGGCGGCGCTCCACGCTCCGGCGTTTGCGCAGCATCTCGGCGCTTTCCCGGGGGCGGTCCCAGAAGCCGGGCGCCTGCATCTCACGGTCCAGCTCGGCGAGCTCCAACTCCAGGTCCGAGCGCTCAAAGATACCCCCGGAGGTTCTCGATCTTGCTGCTGAGCTGGTCGAATTTCTCGTTGATGTCGGTCGCGATCATGGTCGTCGATCCTCCTCGCGGCGATGAGAGCCGCGAGCGCAAGGATACCACTGGCGAGCGGAACGATCCAGGGGGCGCGTGCATAGGGCGTCACCTCGGCGGTCCCCCGCACCCGCCGGCGCAGCACGCCGCGCGCGCCGAGGTCGAGACGCTCGCGCACCTCGCCGCGCCGGCCGATCACCGCCGAGATGCCGGTGAGCGCGGCGCGCAGCATCACCCGCCGGTTCTCGGCGGCGCGGAAACGCGCCGCCGAGAGGAGCTGCCGCGGCGCCGAGGTGTCGCCGTACCAGGCGTCGTTGGAGACGTTGACCAGCACCGTCGCGCCGGCGCGCGCCTGCGCCGCCGACGCCGCCGGGAAGATCACCTCGTAGCAGATCGCCATGCCCAGACGCTCGCCGTCCCACTCGAGCAGCGCCGGCGAGGTCCCCGCCGTGAAGCGGCCGGCGAACCGCGCCAGCGTGTCGACGAAGGGGAGCAGGTCGGCGAGCGGCACGTGCTCGCCCCACGGCACCAGGTGCCGCTTGTCGTAGCGGCCGGCCGCCTCGACGGTCTCCGCCGCGGCCGGCCCCGCCGGGATCAGCAGCGCCGAGTTGTAGTAGACGTCGTCCGCGGGGTTCTCGGCGTCGAGCGTGGGAGAGTTCAGGACGACGGTGCAGCCGCGCGAGGCCAGGCGCGCGACGTCGCGCCGCAGGTCCCAGGAGCCCCAGGCGGCCGGCCAGGCCGCGCTCTCGGGCCAGATCAGCAGCGCCGGCTCGCCGCGGCACTCGGCCTCGGACTGCCGGATCAGGTCGTGGTACTGGCGGCGCACCACGGCGCCGTCCTCGGGCTGCAGGGTGGCGTTGGGCTGGACGATCCGCACTTGTCGGCCGCCGCCGACCGACGGCTCGGCGCCGGCGGGACGGCTGAAGCGGGCCGCGAAGGCCAACGCCAGGAGGACGGTGAGCACCGCGCCGGCGGCCAGCGCCGGCCGCCGCCGGCGCCAGGCGAGGCCGAGAGCGACGTTGACGGCGACCACGGCGTACGACACGCCCCAGGCGCCGACCCAGGCCGCCAGCGGCAGGGCTCCCGGCACCTCGACCCAGGCGTAGGCGGCCAGGTTCCACGGGAAGCTCAGGGTGCCGAGCGCGTTGCCGCGCAGCCACTCGAGGACGACCCAGAGCGCGGGCAAAGCGGCGAGCGCCAGACCATCCCCGCGGCGCGCGAGCCGCCGGCCGACCGCGGCGAAGACGGCGTGGAAAAGCGCCAGCACGAAGCAGACGAGGCCCATCAGGGACCAGGCCAGCGCCGCCGGGATACGGCCGAAGGTGCCGATGGTGGGCGCGATCCACCAGACCATGGGGACCCAGGCGACGAAGCCCTGGACCCACCCGAGGACGGCCGCGCGCCGCGCCGTGAGCCGCGGCTCGCCGAGCACGGCGACGAAGGGCGCCAGCGCCACCCAGCCGAGCCACGCCGACGGCTCGCGGCCGAAGCACAGGGCCCAGGCGCCGCCGCTCGCGGCGGCGATGGCGAGGCCGACCGGAAAGGCTCGCATCAATTGCCGGCGGCGGTGACCCAGGTCTCGAGCTTGAACTTGGCCTTGACGTCGCGTTCGGCCCGCTCGGCCCGAGCGCGCTCGGCGAACGGGCCGATGCGCACCCGGTAGAGCGTCTCGCCGTCCTTCTCGAGCGGCGCGATGAAGGTCTTGAATCCGGCCGCCGCGAGCTGGCCGCGGATCTTCCCCGCCTGCTCGCGGTCATGGCTCGAGAACACCTGGACGATGAAGCCCTCGGCCGCCGGGGTGGTCGCCGGCGGCGCGGCGGCCGGCGGCGGCGGCGCGGCGGCCGGCGGCGGCGGTGAAGCGGGCGACCGCTCGCGGGCGGCGCCGACGTCCTCGGCGAGGGTGGTGTCGGCGCGCGGCTCTTCGAGGAGACGGCTCAGGTCGGGCTTCCTGAGCTCTTCCTCGCCCTTGGCGTCGGCGTCGCTGAAGAAGCGGAAGCTCTCGAGGTCGTCGATCTTCTCGCCGGCCGCGGCGTTCTCGCCGCGGCCGGCGTCGCCCCCGAGCTCGCGGGCGAGGAGGCTGTTCGAGCCCTTGCCCACCCAGACGCCGCAGAGAAAAGCCCCGAAGACCGATCCCAGGATCAGCACGAAGGCCACCAGCACCTGGCCGTTGGTCAGGGCGATCTCGTAGTACGACGGTTCATGCGCATCGGTCGTCATGTCGGTTCACCTTCATCCTCGGGCTCGCGGCTTGGGAATGCCCTGCCGAAGGCCCGGAAAAGCTCGATCGGCAGCGGGAAGACGATCGTCGAATTCCTCTCGCTGGCGATCTCGTTGAGCGTCTGCAGGTAGCGGAGCTGCAGCGTGACGGGGTTCTTGCTGACCACGTCGGCCGCCTGCGCCAGCATCTTCGAAGCCTGGAACTCGCCGTCGGCGTGGATGACCTTGGCGCGCTTCTCGCGCTCGGCCTCGGCCTGGCGGGCCATGGCGCGCTGCATCTCCTGCGGCAGGTCGACGTGCTTGACCTCGACCGCCGAGACCTTGATCCCCCAGGGGTCGGTCTGGGCGTCGACGATCTCCTGGAGCCGTTCGTTGAGCTTGTCGCGCTGGCTCAGGAGCTCGTCGAGCTCGACCTGGCCGAGCACCGAGCGCAGGGTGGTCTGGGCGAGCTGGCTGGTGGCGTAGCGGTAGTCCACCACCTCGACCACCGCCTTTTGCGGGTCCACCACCCTGAAATAGACCACCGCGTTCACTTTCACCGACACGTTGTCGCGGGTGATCACGTCCTGCGGCGGCACGTCGAAGACCTCGGTGCGCAGGGTGATCCGCTCCATGGTCTCGAACGGCCAGTAGATCAGGACCAGCCCCGGCCCCTTGGGCTCGGACGAAAGCTTGCCCAGCCAGAACGTGACCGCCCGCTCGTACTCGCGCAGGATGTTGATCCACTTGGGGAGCACCACCAGGAAGACGACGACGACGATGAAGATCAGCAGGATCACTTGCGGAGTCATGGCTTACCTCCAAGTCCAGGGTCAGGAGACGTCTCCTTCGACGGCGCGCACGCGCAGGCGAAGGCCGCTGACCGCCGTGACCTCCACGCTCTGGCCGGCGGTCGCCGGCGTCTCGGCCCGCGCCCGCCACAGCTCGCCGTGGACGAACACCTTGCCCTCGGGATCGAGGTCGGTGCGCGCCACGCCACGCTCCCCCACCAGGCCCTCGGCGCCGGTGGTCACCTTGCCGCGGCGCACCGCGAGGGCCTTGCGCAGGAGCAGCACCACGATCACCAGCAGCGTGCCCGTGGCGCCCACGATCACCTCGAGGCCGATGCGCATGGCCGGGTCGGCGTCGCGGAACAACATCACCGCGCCCAGCACGAGAGCGATCACGCCGCCAATGGTCAAGGCGCCGAAGGTGGGCGTGTAGACCTCGGCGACGAAGAAGATCATCGCCAGGATGACCAGGGCGATGCCGGCGTAGTTGATCGGCAGCACCGAGAACGAGTAGAAGGCCAGGATCAGGCAGATGCCGCCGATCACGCCGGGCAGCACGGTGCCCGGGTTCGACAGCTCCATGTAGAGCCCGATGAAGCCGAGGGTCATCAGCAGGTAGGCGATCTCGGGGTGGATGAGAACCGCCAGAAAACGCTGGAACGCGCGCATCTCTCGCCGCTCCACCGCGGCGCCGGCGGTGGCCAGCCTCACCTCGGCGCCGGCCTTGGTCACCGCCCGCCCGTCGAGGGCTTTCAGCAGCTCCGGCACGGTGGGGGCGACGAGGTCGATGAGGCCGCTCGCGAGCGCCTCCTCGGCGGTGAACGAGCGGCTGTCGACGACCGCCGCCTCGGCAAGCTCGACGTTGCGCCCGTGCTGCGCCGCCAGCGAACGGATCGTGGCCGCGGCGTCCTGCTCGACCTTGGCGCCCAGGTCGCCCTCGATGTCCTTGCCCTGGCCGGCCACCGGGTGGGCGGCGCCGGTGTTGGTGCCGGGCGCCATGGCGGCGACGTCGGCGGCCATCAGCAGGAAGAAGCCCGCCGAGGCCGCGCGGGCGCCGCTCGGGCCCACGAAGACGACCACCGGCGTGCGCGCCGCCAGCATCGCCTTGAAGATCTCGCGGGTGGACTCGAGCAGCCCTCCCGGCGTGTTGAGCTCCACCACCAGGACCGCGGCGCCGGCCTCGTCGGCGTAGGCCAACGTCTCGAGCATGAGCTGCGCCGCGATCGGGTGGATGATCGAGTCGAGCGCCACGTGGACGACCGGCGACGTCACCGACGCCGGCTCGGCGGGCGGCTCGCCGGACGCAGTCTCGGGCTCCTGCGCCCACCCCGACGCCGCCGCCGACACGGCGAGCAGGGCGGCGAAGGCCGCGGCTCTTCCCCGGGGGGCGTTCTTGGCCGCGATGGTCATCGTTGAGCTTCCTTCCGGACAGTATAGCCTGAGTGCACTGAGGATTGTGCATCCCGGAGCTTGATCTCCCCCGCCGATGATAGTATGTCCGTAGAACGATGACGGGCCTCGAGAGAAGGACGGTACGCGCGGCGCTGTGCTCCCTCCTGCTGGCGGCGGCGGCCAGCGGTCAGGAGTCGGCGCCGCTCGTGACCTTCCTCAAGGCCGACGCCGGCGGCGCCTCCGACGCCTATCTCGCGATCCAGCTCGGCGACGGCAGGATCCAATTCGTCGACCGCCTGTCGCGCGACCCTCTCAACCTGCGCTCGCGGCTGCTGGAGGAGAGCCTCTTCACGGTCGTCGGCCGTCCGGCGGGGCAGGCGGCGCGGCCTGGCGAGATCTTCTTCGCCCCGATCGCCGGCAGCGACGGCAGCGTGCGCGCCGCGCTCTACGTGGAAACGCCGATCGGCTACGCCGCCTACTTCGAGGACCCGGCCCGCGGCCCGCAGCTCGGCGAGATCCGCACCTTGACCGGCCGGCCGTTCGCGGACGTCGCGGCGCCCGACGCCAACTTCGCGCTGCTGGTGCGCCGCGACTCGAGCGGCCGCACCGAGGGGGCCTACCTCTACCACGCCACCACCGGCAAGACGCTCTACCTCGACGGCCTGCGCCGCCTCGAGGTCAGCCCCCAGGTGCGGCCGGTCGCGGGGCTGCCGGCGCTCGCCGGTCCGGTGGCCGCGGTGGAGCTGCGCGCCGGCTCCGAGGGCACCTTTTCCTACATGGTGCTCGATCCGGCGAGCGGCGAGATCCACTTCTTCGACGTCGACGCCGGCATCGCCGTCCAGGTGCGGGCGCGCAAGGGCCCGCTCTCGCTCTTCGACGTCTTCGCCCGCGAGGGGAGCCACACCAGCCGCCAGCGCTTCCTGCCGGTGGCGATCGACGAGAGCCGCTCGCGCACCCTCCACGTGCTCATCGCCGACGCGGTGACCGGCGAGCTGGCCGTCTACGCCAACGCCGTCGCCGCGGAGGTCGACCCGGCGCTGGCGAAGGCGGCGTCGCTCGGGCGCTGGTTCCGCGGCGAGGCGGGCGAGCGGGAGCTGGCGGCGGTGCCGCGGGTCAACAGCTCCGGCACCACGCTCGGCGTGTGGCTGCTCGACAGCCAGACGCGCGGCGTCGTCTACGTCGACCGTCCGGGGCAGCCGACGGAGATGACGGTGTCGCCGGTGACCGTCGAGCGGCGGTGAGAGGAGGCCATGGCACAACCGCAACCACGCACCGCCCCCGCCGAATACCTGGCTCTGGAACGCGAGGCCGAGCACCGGAGCGAGTACCTGGACGGCGAGATCTTCGCCATGGCGGGCGCCAGCCGGCGGCACAACCTGATCTGCCTCAACGTCGGCGCCGAGCTGCGCGATCAGCTTCGTCGACGTCCCTGTGAGGTCTACGTCCACGACATGCGCGTCAAGGTGAGCGCCACCGGGCTCTACACCTACCCGGACGCGGTGGCGGTTTGTGAGGAACCGCAGTTCGAGGACGCCGAGCTCGACACCCTGCTCAATCCCACGCTGCTCGTCGAGGTCTTGTCACCGTCCACCGCGGACTACGACCGCGGCGCCAAGTTCGAGCACTTCAGGACTCTGCCCTCGCTCCAGGAGGTCCTGTTCGTCTCGCAGGACGAGGTCCACGTGCTGCACTACGTGCGCCAGCCAGACGACACCTGGATCCTCTCCGAGTCCTGGGACGTGGACGGCGTGGTCTCCCTCCCGTCCATCCGGGCAGAGCTGAGGATCGCCGAAGTCTACGCCAAGGTAGCTTTCGACGACTGAGGCAGTCAGGGCGGGTAGGGCAGACTGCGCCTGACGATTCGCGGTGCCGGCGGGAATCCGGAGACTCGTGGCGAGCAGGTGGTGCTACTCTTGCGCCATGAGCGCCGCGGACTACGCCCGCCGCCACCTGACCTTCGGCTGGTGGTCGCTGCTGGTCTTCCTGACGCTGGGAATCCTGCTCGAGTCCCTCCACGGGCTCAAGGTCGGCTGGTACTTGAGCGTCGCCAACGAGAGCCGGCGGCTGATGCTCACCCTGGCCCACGCCCACGGCACCCTGCTCGCCCTCGTCCACCTCGCTTTCGCCGCCACCGCCTGCGGCGACGCGACCGACGCGGGCGACTGGCGGCGTTTCGCGTCGCCGTGCCTGGTGGCCGCCGGCGTGCTGCTGCCCGGGGGCTTCCTGCTCGGCGGCCTCTTCGTCTACGGCGGCGACCCCGGGCTCGGCGTGCTGCTGGTGCCGGCCGGCGCGGCGCTGCTGCTCGCCTCGGTGGCGCTGACGGCCCGTGCCGCGTCGGCCGCCGCGGGAAAGAGCCGCGGCTCGTCGTAGACGAAGACCCCCATCCCGTGGCAGTCGACGACGCGGTCGGGACGTCCGAGACGGGCGACGACGTCGGCCCGGCGCTTCAGCGAGCGGGTGATCACGAAGTCGTAGCCGGCCGCCTCGCCGGCGCGCCGCCGGCTGGCGATCCAGGTGATCGGCTCGACGAAGGCGTCGAGCTGGTCGACGTAGAGGCCCTGGCGCGTCCACACGTTGACGCGCCGCGCCTCGGAGAAGAAGGCGAGGCCGTGGCGCCAGCCGTGGCGCGCGGCCTCCGCGTCCAGACAGGCCACGTCCTCCGGCCGATAGCCCGGGAACGCGCCTCGGAAGTCCGTGCGCGCCGCCTTGAAGAGGACGAGGACCGCGAGCGACGCCAGCGCGACCGCCTCGAGCCGCAGCCCCCGTCGCCGCCCCAACAGCACCGGCAGGTAGAGGGCCGGCGCCACCAGCGGGATCGTGTACGGCGCGAGCAGGTAGCGGTTGACGAAGAGCACCCCGTGGAAGCCCACCTTGACGGCGTACTGCCCCACCGCGAAGTAAAAGGTCGCCGCGGCCGTCGACGCGAAGCTCAGGAGCGTGAAAGCGGCGAAGAAGCCGAGGTTGCGCCGCGACGCCGGATCGAGGCGGGGGAGCCACCGCTGCCCGCGCGAGGCGATCAGCAGCAGGAGCGTGCCGACGACGAACGCCAGCCACCAGGAGCGGTAGAGCGTCCCCAGTCCCTCGAAGAAACGGTCGAAGGCGAAGGAGAGCCAGGCGGGCTCGTGCCGCGGCAGAGCGAGCAGCGCGTCGACGACGGCGGACGGATCGATGGGGGCCGGCGTGGCCACGGCGATGCCCCCGGCGGCGTTGATCCACGGTACCGCCACGAGGCCGAGGACGCCGCCGCCGGCTACCGCCGCCACGGCCCGCGCCAGCCGCGCCGCGGGGCGGACGCGCCACGCCGCCAGCAGCAGCGTCGCCAGGGCCGGCGCCACGAAGAGCGCCAGCAGCAGACGGTCCGACAGCACGCCCGCGCCGCAGATCGCGAAGAGCAGAGCGAGCAGCGCTCCCTCGCGTCTCCCGGCCGTCCTCTCCGGCAGGCTCAGGACCGCGACCAGAGCGGCCAGGCCGGCTGTGGCGAGCACGAACGCCCCGGCGTGGAAGGCCGCGGCGAAGAGGTGGAGCAGCATCTCCCGGCCATGGAATCCGAACGCGAACGCCAGCGTCACGGCCGCGGCGGCGAGCACGGTCAGCCGACCCGACAGCCGCGCCGCCGGCAGGTCGCCGGCGAGGACGCCGGTGAAGAGCCAGCGCAGCCCGAGGACGAGCAAGGTGAGCTGGATCGCGGCGTAGGCGTAGACCGCGCCGGCCACGGTGCTCGTCAGCGCCATGCAGAGGAAGAAGAGCGCCACGTCGGGCACGAAATAGGGCGCGTAGGGGGTCGACCACGTCGACCGGTGCCCGAGGTCCAGGTAGAGGGCGGCGGGATAGATCGCCTCCTGGTGGAAGAGCCGGTCGCGGGGGACCGTGCCGCGGTCGAAGGCGTACAGGAGCAGCAGCAGCGCGGCGGCCAGCAGCAGCCCTCCGCACGCCGCCCGCGCCCGCCGGCGCCGGCGGGCGTGCAATTCCCGAGACATCCTGCTAGCATACGCGAGCCCCGCCTCCCGGCTCCTTCCGCAGGAAGGACCGAGACTTCCATGCCGAAACCAGCATGAGCGTGCTCCTCGAATCCGTCCTCGTGGCCGGCCTCTTCGCGGCGATCCTGGGCTGGCTCGCCCTGCGGATCCGCCGCCGCGGACGCCTCGGAGTGATCGCTCTGGCGGCGGTCGTCGCGGCCTCCGGCGCCTGGACCGCCGCGAGTCTCAGGGTGGTGCCGCTGGCCGAAGAGGACGTGCCCTTCCGCCCCATCGCCGTTCCCGGCGAGGGCTACGTGACGTCGGCGAGCTGCCGGAGCTGCCACCCGCGCGAATACGCGACCTGGCACGGCTCCTACCACCGGACCATGACCCAGGTAGCCTCCCCCGAAGCGATCGTCGGCGACTTCGACGGCGTGCGCCTCGAGCTGCGCGGCGATGCCTTCCGCCTCGACCACGACGACGAGGTCCACTGGATCGACTTCAAGACCCCGGGCGCCGGCGGCGAGATCCGGCACATGCGCCGGCCGGTCCTGATGACCACCGGCTCGCACACCGTGCAGGCCTACTGGTATCCCACCGGCGATCGCCGCAACCAGGCGCTCTTCCCCTTCGTCTACCTGATCCCCCACCGGCGTTGGATCCCGCGCGAGTCGGTCTTCGTGCGACCGCCCACGCCGGAGAACGCGCCGCCGCCCCCCGCCACCGCCTGGCCCGACGACCAGCGCTGGAACCACACCTGCATCCACTGCCACACGACCCACGGGCAACCGCGCTACGCCGAGCTCGACACCCGGGCCGCCGAGTTCGGCATCGCCTGCGAGTCGTGCCACGGCCCGGGCGAGGAGCACGTGCGAGTCAACCGGGACCCGCTGCGGCGCTACCGCCTGTATCTCGGCGAGGAGCCCGACGCCACCGTCGTCGAGCCGCGGCGCCTCGACCGGCAGCGCGCCTCCGAGGTCTGCGGGATCTGCCACGGCATCAACTATCCGCGCGGCTCCGAGATCCTCAACGACCTGGACGGCGGGCGGACCTACCGGCCGGGCGACGCGATCGAGGCGACCCGGGTGATCGTCCAGCCCACCCGCGGCGTCGACGCCCTCGAGGGCTATCCCGACCACGACCCGCGGGTGCGCGAGCAGTCGTTCTGGTCGGACGGCATGGTGCGCGTCAAGGGCCGCGAGCACAACGGGCTGATCGAGTCGCCGTGCTACCAGCGCGGCGAGCTCTCCTGCTTCTCGTGCCATGCCATGCACCAGGCCGAAGACGACCCGCGTCCGCGCCCCGAGTGGGCCGACGACCAGCTCAAACCGGGCATGGACGGCAACCTCGCCTGCCTGCAATGCCACGACGCCTACCGCGGCGACGCGGCGCTCGCCGCGCACACCCGCCACGCGCCCGAGTCGAGCGGCAGCGAGTGCTACAACTGCCACATGTCCTACACCTCGTACGGGCTCCTCAAGGGCATCCGCAGCCACCAGGTCGACTCGCCGTCGGTGGCCGCCAGCGTCGCCACCGGGCGGCCCAACGCCTGCAACCAGTGCCACCTCGACAAGACCTACGGCTGGACCGCCGGCTACCTCGAGCAGTGGTACGAGGTGCCGCGGCCCGCGCTCGGCGCGGTCGAGCGCGCGGTGCCCGCGTCGCTGGTCTGGCTGCTCACCGGCGACGCCGGACAGCGCGCCCTGGCCGCCTGGAGCATGGGCTGGGAGCCGGCGCGCCGCGCCTCGCCCGGGACCCATTGGATGACGCCGTTCCTCGTCCAGCTCCTGATGGACCCCTACGACGCCGTGCGCTTCAACGCCGAGCAGGCCCTGCGCCTCGACCCCGTCTTCGCCGAGCTCGACTACGACTTCATCGCCGCCGCGGACGTACGCCGCGCCGCCGCCGAGCGCGCCGGCGCGCGCTGGCGCGGCCTGCCGCCGCCCGCCGGCCAGGTCGCCGACGCCCGCGACCTGCTCGTCGACCCGGACGGCGAGCTGCCGCCCGACGTCTTCCGCCGTCTGCTGGCGCGTCGCAACGACCGGCCCTTCGCGCTCGCGGAGTGATCCGGGGTTTCGGCTGACCCTGACCGATTCCGCTCGGAATCGCTCAGGGTTCGGGCCGACCCTGGGCTGATTTGCTCGGAATCGCTCAGGGTTCGGGCTGACGCTGACCGATTCCGCTCGGAATCGCCCAGGGTCGCGGCTGACGCTGACCGATTCCGCTCGGAATCGCTCAGGGTTCAGGCTGACGCTGACCGATTCCGCTCGGAATCGCTCAGGGTTCGGGCTGACCCTGGCAGATTCCGCTCGGAATCGCTCAGGGTCGCGGCTGACGCTGACCGATTCCGCTCGGAATCGCTCAGGGTTCGGAATCTGCACCGAGCACGTCGTCAATCGAGGACGCAGTGATAGCCCGGCGCAGCCAGCGCTCGAGGGTCTCGGGATCGGAGGTGGCGAGGATCCGCGCCCGCGCCGCGCCGGAGACAGGGAGGCCGCGCTCGTCGAGGATCGTCAAAAGAGACCGGGCGTGGCCCCGCGCTTCGCTTTCCCTCTTCATCTCGACGATGGCGGGATTGTCCTTGGCCTCGAGCGCCCGCGCCACGGCGATCTCCGCCAAGGCCCCGTCGAAGAGGGCGCGGATCGGCAACGGACGAACCAGGCACGAATCGCGCAGGCTGCGGCGCGGATCGAGCGTCCGCCAACCGTTGCCCGTCGTCGACCACTCGCAGACCTTCCTCTCGCGCACGAAAATCGCGATCTGGCGCCGCACGCCGCGGGCGGCGAAGCTCTGAGCGCGCTGCTTCGTCTCGTCGGCGGAGCGCTTGTAGACGACCTCGAAAACCAATTCCTCGAGGTATCGCTTGCCGGTCCCGGGATCGATCCCCGACTTGCGCACGCAGGTGTCGCTGGCGAACTCCCTCTTGGTGTCGACGCGGGTCTTCAGGTCCACCGAGCCGACGTAGCCCTCAGCCAGGTGGGGGCCCAGGACCTTGTCGAGCAGGAAGTGGGGATCGCCGTGCTCCGCCGTGGCCGGCGAGGCGAGGACTCTTCTGCCGCCGGGGCGCTCGTAGCGGGTGACCTCCGGCTCGTCGAGGTAGTCGTCGACCGGTGGCCACTCGCATTCGGCCGGCAAACGCATGCGGCTCGCGCCGAACGAGGCGCCGGGCGCCAGGAACATCGGAGTGTCGTCTTTCGGGTCCATCTTGCGAGGATACCAGACGTGCGCCGGAGCGTGCGGGACGCGTGCTACGCTGAGCCCATGAGCCCCCGACGATCCCGTCTTCTGGGGACGGCCCTCGCCGCCCTGACGTCCCTCGTCCCGTCGTCCGCGTCTGCCGGCGAGGCCACCCTCATCCTCACCGGCGCCCGCGTCTGGACGGCCGACGGCGCCCAGCCGCGGGCCGAGGCCGTGGCCATCGCCGGCGAGCGCATCCTCGCCGTGGGCGACGCCGGCGCCGTCGCCGCCCACCGCGGCGACGCCACCCGCGTCGTCGAGCTGGCGGGGCGCTTCGTCGCCCCCGGCTTCATCGACAACCACACCCACTTCAACCGCGCCGGCGCCCTCATCCTCGGCGTCAACCTGCTCGACGTGGCCGACGCCGAAGGACTGGCGCGGCGCGTCGCCGAGACGCGCGACCGGCTGCCGCCGGGCTCCTGGATCCACGGCGGCGACTGGGGCGCCTACGAGGCCTGGGCCCAGGGATCGACCGGCGAGGACGACGGCGGCACGCGCGAGCCCTTCCTCCCCCACCGCGACATGATCGAGGAGGTGACCGCGGGCAATCCGGCGCTGCTCTCCAAGTGGGACGGCTCCCTCTTCCTCGCCAACGCCGCGGCCCTCGCCGCCGCCGGCCTCGCCTGCGGCGAGGAAGGCGTCGACTGCGACGACTCGGGACTCCCCACCGGGCGCCTGTCGCCGGAGGCGGCGCGGCGGGTGACGGCGGTGATTGCGCCCAAGTCCCTCGAGCTGCGCCTGGCCGAGGCGCGGGCGGCGCTCGAGCGCCTGCGCGGCCACGGGGTGACGGGCATCCACGACGTCACGCCGCCCGAGCAACTGGAGGTCTTCCAGGAGCTCAAGGCGCGCCGGGAGCTCACCGTGCGCGTCTACGCGCGGCCGACGCTCGACCGCTGGGAGCAGCTCGCGGCCGTCGGCATCCGCCACGGCTTCGGCGACGAATGGCTGCGCATCGGCGGCCTCAAGGGCTTCGTCGACGGCATCATGGGCAACTCCTCGGCGCGTTTCTACGAGCCTTACCTCCATTCCGGCACCCGCGGGAGCTGGCGGGCGATGATGGAGCCGCCCGGCAACATGGAGAAGCTCCTGGCCGGCGCCGACGCCGCCGGCCACTGGCCCCAGGTCCACGCCATCGGCGACGAGGCCATCGACCACCTCCTCGACCTCTACGAGAAGGTCATGGCGGCGGGCGGCGAGCGCGAGCGCCGTTTTCGGGTGATCCACACCCAGGTCCTGCGCGGTCCCGAGGTCGCCGAGCGCATGGCGCGCCTGCGCGTCGTCGCCGAGGTCCAGCCCTACCATGCCATCGACGACATGCGCTGGATGGCGCAGCGGATCGGCGAGCGCGCCCGCTGGGCCTACGCCTTCAAGACGTTGCAGGACGCCGGCGTGCTCCTCTCGTTCGGCAGCGACTGGCCGGGCACCAACGCCTCGTGGTACCCGGCGCGGCCGGTGCTCGGCATCTACGCCGCGGTCACCCGCCAGACCCTCGGCGGCGAGCCGGCGGCGGGCTGGTACCCCGAGGAGCGCGTCGACCTCGAGACCGCCCTGCGCGCCTACACGATCCACAACGCCTGGGCCGCCGGCGAGGAGGACGCGAAGGGCTCGCTGACGCCGGGCAAGCTCGCCGACGTCGTGGTCCTCGACCGCGACCCGTTC
>DASWIG010000823.1:0-6018 GCA_036397835.1 Thermoanaerobaculia bacterium | reverse complement strand
TGGGGTCCCACACGTCCCAGGGATTGGGGTAGGGCAAGGGCTCGCCGGCGCGGGAAGCGGCCTCGTTGGCCCCTCGCTGGGCCATTGACCGCCGTTCGTGCTCGGCCCACCAAGCGGGCATGGGCTTCGGCTCGCTCATGGGCATATCCTACAACAGCCGCCTGGTCCAATTCGACCGCATAGGATCGAAGGCGGCGGCGTAGTATCGTCACGGCTCCGGTCCCCGGATGCCCGTAATGGATTCGCTCGTCCTCCTCGGTGAAGCGGCCAGCCTCGGCGCCGCCCTGCTCTGGGCGGTGACGCTGACGATGTTCCGCCCCGCCGTCGACGAGCACGGCGCGTGGACGGTCAACCTCGGCAAGAGCTCGATCGCCGCCGCGCTCCTCGCCCTCACCGTGCTGGCGATGGGTGAGGCCACGGCGCTCGCCGCGGCGCCCGGCCGCGGCGTCGCCGTGACCGCGCTCTCCGGCGTCGTCGGGCTGACGCTCGGCGACACGGCGCTCTTCGGCGCCATCCGGCGCCTCGGCGTCTACCGCGCCCTGCTCTTCCAGACCCTGGGGCCGGTGTTCGCGGCGCTGATCGAGATCGGCTTCTACGGCGTGGCGCCGCGGCCGGCGCGGCTCGCCGGCATCGCCGTCGTCCTCGCCGGGGTGGCGCTGGTGTTCTCGCCCGCACGGCCGCGGACCGCGGCGCCGCCGCGCGACGTCCTCGGCTACGTCCTGGCCGTGGTGGCCGCGTTCGGCCAGGGGGCCGGCGTCGTCCTCGCCAAGGACGGCATGGGCGACCTGCCGCTGGTCTCCGCGAGCTTCCTGCGTCTTCTCGCCGGGATGCTGAGCATGATCCTCGTCATGAGCGTCAACGGACGTCTGCGCGGCGCCGTCCGCTACCTCGCCGCCTGGCGGACCCTGCGCCGGGTCGTCCCGCCGACCTTCCTCGGCACCTACGTGGCCATCCTGATGATGATGGCCGGCGTGGCCTGGGCGCCCGCGTCGGTGGCGGCGGTGCTGCTCTCGACCTCGCCCATCTTCAGCCTCTTCATCGACCATTGGACGGCCGGCACGCCGCTTACCCTGCGCGCCCTGGCGGGCACGGCGGTCGCGGTGGCCGGCGTCGGCGTGCTCGCCGCGGCCGGCTGAGGCGTCGCCGGCCAGAGGCCCGGCCGACTTCGTCGGCCCAATCCCCCCAACCCCCCTTTCTCAAAGGGGGGCTCAGAGTTCCTCAGTCAGGGGTCCCCCTTTGGTGAAAGGGGGTAGGGGGGATTTCCCAGGGGCTGGAAGAGCGGGTGAAAAGTCGATAAAAATCCGGAGAAGGGATCCGAGGCGACGACGGAGGGAGGAGAGAATCCGCCGGGCCAAGTGGAGGTCCCAAGCTATTGATCTACGCCATCTCATCCGAAGCGGCCGGTCTCGAGACGCTCGACGCCGTGGCGTGCCGGCGCCGCGTGCGCCGCGACGACCCCACCGCCGAGCTCGCGGTCTACCACGACACCTTCGACTGGCGCCTCTACCGCGACGGCGGCACCTTGACGGCGAGCCCCGGCCGGCGCGGCACGCGCTTCCTCTGGGGATCGCTCGACGGCTCGCCGCGCCACCGCGGCGAGGTCGACGCGATGCCGGCGTTCGCCTGGGACTGCCCCGCCGGACCCTGCCGCGACGAGCTGGCGCCGATCATCGAGATGCGCCGCCTGCTGCCGATCGTCGAGGTCGAACGCCGCACGCGCACGGTCCACGTGCTCGACGACCAGGAGAAGACCGTGGCGCGCCTGCGGCTGCGGGTCCTCCAAGCCGCGGCGCCGGGCGAGCCGAAGAAGGCGTTGCCGGCGGCGCTCGTCACCGTGCCGCTGCGCGGCTACGAGCGCGAGCACGCGGATCTCGTGCGCCTGCTCGAGAGCGAGCTCGGGCTCGTTCCCACCGGCCAGGACGAGCTCACCGCGGCTCTCGCCGCGATCGGCCGCGCGCCGGGGGATTATTCGTCGAAGCCGCGCCTCGACCTCGAGCCGTCGATGCGCGCCGTCGACGCCGTCGTCAACATCCACCGTGCACTGCTTGCCACGCTTCTCGCCAACGAGGACGGCACCCGCCGCGACCTCGACTCGGAGTTCCTGCACGACTTCCGCGTCGCCGTGCGGCGCACGCGCTCGGCCCTGACCCAGCTCGAGGAGGTCCTGCCGCACGAGAGCGTCGAGCGCTTCCGCGAGGAGTTCCGCTGGCTGGGGAGCGTCACCGGGCCGACGCGCGACCTCGACGTCTACCTGCTCGAGATCGACGGCTACGAGGCGCTCCTGCCGGAGGCGATCCGCGGCCACCTCGAGCCGCTGCGGGAGTTCCTGCGACGCCGCCAGAGGGCGGAGCAGGAGCGCCTGGTGGGCGAGCTGGGCTCGCCGCGCTACCGCGAGCTGATCGCGGGTTGGAGCGCGTTCCTCGAGGGTCCGATCGAGGGCGCGGGGGCCGGCGCCGAGCGGCCGATCCGGGAGCTGGCGTCCGAGCGCATCCTCAAGGCCTGGCGGCGCGTCCGGAAGAAGGGCCGGGCGATCGACGACGGGTCGCCGGTCGAGGCGCTCCACCGCCTGCGGATCGACGCCAAGAAGCTGCGCTACTTGCTCGAGTTCTTTCGCGACCTCTACGACGCGGCGGCGGTCGAACCCCTGGTCAGGGCGCTGAAGAAGCTCCAGGACAACCTCGGCGACTTCAACGACCTCCGGGTGCAGCAGGAGACGCTGCGGGAGTTCGCCCGCCGGATGTACGAGGAAGGCGCCGCGCCGGCCGACGTGCCGCTGGCCGACGTACTGCTGGCGATGGGCGAGCTGGTCGCCGAGCTGCGGCGTCTCCAGGGCGAGGAGCGGCGGCGCTTCGGCCGCCGCTTCGCCGGCTTCGCCGCGCCGGAGAACCGGGAGGCGTTCCGCCGCCTCTTCGGTCCGCCTTGACGGCGCCTACTTGCCGCCCGCCTGGGGCGCGGCCCGCGCCGCCTCCGGCACCTTGCCGGACAGCGTCTTGAGGAACGCGGCGACGCTGCGGACGTCGCTCTCCTCGAGCTCCATCCCCACCTGCAGGCGGCTCATGACCTGGACGGCCTCTTCGAGGGTCGCCACGCTGCCGTCGTGGAAGTAGGGGTAGGTCTCCGCCACGTTGCGCAGCGACTGGACCTTGAAGACGTACTTGTCGTCCTTCTCGCCGGTCACGGTGAAGCGTCCCTCGTCGATCCTGGCGCTCTTGGTGTGCTGCCAGTAGCTCTCGTTGAGCCCGAGCTTGCGGAAGATGTGGGCGCCCACGTTGACGCCGTTGTGGCACGAGGCGCAGCCCATGTCCAGGAAAGTCTCGAGGCCGTGCTTCTCCTCGGCGGAGAGGGCGTCGCGGTCGCCGCGCAGGTAGTCGTCGAAGCGCGACGGCGTCAGCAGCGTGCGCTCGAACGCGGCCAGGGCGCGCGAGACGTTGAGGTAGGTCAGGGGCGGATCGTCGCCGGGGAAGGCGGCGGCGAAGCGCTCCTGGTAGTCGGGATACTGCGACAGCCGGTCGACGAGGAACTGCTCGCTGGGGATCGCCATCTCCACCGGGTTCAGGATCGGCATGCCGGCCTGGGCTTCCACGTCGCCGGCGCGGCCGTCCCAGAACTGCGAGCCGTGGAGGGCCGCGTTGAGCACCGTCGGCGAGTTGCGCGCGCCGAGCTCGCCGGCGTCGCCGGGCGAGGTCGGCAGGTTGTCGACGCCGAAGGTCGCCAGGTCATGGCAAGAGTTGCAACTGATGTTGCCCTCCTTCGACAACCGCGCGTCGAAGTAGAGCAGCTTGCCGAGCTCCACCTTGGCGGCGGTCACCGGGTTGTCGGGATTGGGGGCGGCATCCGGAAGCGGCTTGAAGTAGAGCGTCGCCAGCTTCCAGAGCTCGTCGTCGGTGCCCTCTTGGGCGAGGGCGAAGCCGGCGGCGGCCACGAGGGCCGCGGCGCCGAGAAGTACGAAGAGTCGGGTTCTCATCGGGACGTCCTCCTGTGGTCCATGGATCGAGAGCACAGGCTCTCTTCAGAAGGATGCGCGGAGGACGCCGGAGGTCACCGAGACCGATCACAGCAGACCGGGGACCGAGACGATCATCGCCCGGCGCAGCGCCGAGAGCGCCTTGTAGGCGTACTCGGGCTTCCGCACCAGCACGTCCTTGATCTTCTCGAGACGACGGCGCAGCCAAACGTCGAGGTCGAGCTCGCGCAGACACGTGCGATCCGGGGTCCCTGCTTCGTGATCGCGGTCAGCAGGAACTGGCACCGATCCTCCCTGCTCGTGACCTCCTTCGAGATCTTGGCAGGCATGAGTGCCTCCTCATCGAGGCCGAAAACGGCGTCCGGCGCGACCGGGGACGGCTCGCCAGGGCCCTTGCGAAGACGCCACCTCGCGAACGGCCTCGGCGATCACCTCCGGGACTTCCTCTTGGAGGAAGTGACCCGCCTCCGTGCGGCGGACGGTGGCGCGCGGGAACGCTTCCTCATGACGCCTGAGGGCGCGGGCCAGGATCGGGTCGCGCATTCCCCAGACCAGGGCCGTCGGCCCCTGGAATCCCCGCGCCCACGCCTCGCCGCGCCCGAGCTCCGGCACGCTCGGGTGGTCCGGCGAGCCCGGCACCATGCGCGCCAGGGCCAGCGGCGCCACCCGGTCGCGCCAGCGGCGCAGGGGCCAGCGGTAGGCGCGGGCCACGTCGCCGCGGATCGACGCCGGATCGCCCTGGACCCGGTGCAGGATCGCCTGCGGGAAGCCGAGGACGCGGTACGCGAGGTCGGAGACGACGGGCAGACGCGAGAGACGATGGAAGAGCGTCCCACGAGGGCGGCGCGGCAGCACCACCGACGTGTTGGCGAGCACCAGGCCGGCGACGCGGCCCGGCAGCCGCGCCCCCACCCCGGTGACCACCGGACCGCCCCAATCCTGGCCCACCAGGATCACCCGCTCGAGCCCGAGCGCCTCGACCAGCTCGGCCACGGCGTCGGCGTGGCGCTCGAGGCTGTGGTCGGCGAGGCGCGGCAGGCGGTCGGAGAGCCCGAAGCCGAGCAGGTCCGGAGCCACGCAGCGCAAGCCGCCGCCGAGCTCGGCGATCACCTTGCGCCACAGGAAGCTCCAGGTGGGGTTGCCGTGCTGGAGCAGCACCGGCGGCGCGTCCGGCGGTCCTTCGTCGAGGAAGTGGAGCCGGCGCCCGGCGTCGGCGCCGCGCTCGAGCCGGTAGAGCCGGCGCCGGCACGGGAGCTGGGCGGCCAGGAACGGCGGCAGCGCGGGGACGTCGTCCGCGTCGCAGAGCATCGGCCTCCCTCACTGGCCGTCGATGAACGACTCGAAGCGGCGCTGCGAGTCGCCGGTGAACGACAGGAAGCGCACGCCTACCCCCGAGACCTTGTCGCGGCCGATCATGGTGTGGCGCACGATCTCGGCCATGCCGACGATCGGGCGCTGGTCGTGGGGCAGGGTGAACTCGAACTGGATCCGGGTACCGGACTCGTAGCGCTTGTCGGTGCGCAGCAGCATCCCGGTCGACGAGATGTTGTCGGTCTGGCAGACGAGCATCTCCTCGGCGCCGCCGATCCTGATCTCCATGCGCGCCATGAAACGCGCGGCCTTGCGCGGCGCCACGCTGAGCAGGCTCGAGATCGACTCCTGGATGGTGTTGTCGGCATCCTCGATTCCCACCACCCGGTTGGCCCCGCGGCCGATGAACGCCGTGGCCTCCTTGACCTTCTCCTGCGGCGCCAGCAGGACGATCGACGACTTGAGGTTGGGGCTCGCGTCGCTGCGCACCGCTTGCAGGAAGTCGTTGAGCTCCATGTCGGGGAGCGGGAAGCGCACGAGGAGGATCTCGAAGGGCACCTTGTTGGTGAGGTCGAAGGAGCCGACGGCGCTCGGGAAGCGGTCGACCTCGAAGCTGTCGCGGGCCAGGAAGGGAGCCACGCGGTCGAACTCCTCGGCGCTGACGCCGATGGCGAGGATGTTGCGGCGATTCTGATACATGCGATGACGAAGCTCCGCGGGATCGAATGCGGTCGTACCCTGAG
>DASWIG010000822.1:0-7665 GCA_036397835.1 Thermoanaerobaculia bacterium | reverse complement strand
ACACGTGGTGTCGAAAGAGGTCGAAGATCCGGCAGACGTGGGGATGGGTCACGCGGCGCGCGAGATGGACCTCGCGTTTGAAGCGATTGACGGCCGAGGCTCGCCGGGAGAGCTCGGGCCGGATGACCTTGAGCGCCAGGGGAGCATGGAGCTCGAGGTCCCAGGCCTCGAAGACCTGGCCCATGCCGCCTTCGCCCAGAAAGCGGACGATCCGGAACCGCTCGCAGAGGACTTCCCCCGGCGCCAGGGCTCCCGAGCGCACGCCGGCCCGCGATGACGAAGTCCCGTCGGCGAGCTCGTCCAGGGTTACTGTCGCAGCACCAGAATCCATATCACCGTCCCGCGGCTCCGCAGGTATCCCAGGAGGGGTACGGGCGAGAGCTCGGCAGGTTTCACCGGCAAAGGCACGCGTGCGGTCCTGTGCCCCGGTTGGGCATTTCTGCCAAGGACAAGGGCATGATCGGCGGCTTCGATCCTGAAACGGGACCGCATCGACGCGGCAAGAGGCCGCCGGATCACGACCTGCTGTTACCACGGCGTCGTTCGAATCCTGGCATTCGTCTTGCGATCTCCGGCAGTCGAGCCGCGGCAGGGAGCTCAACGAACCCTGACCTCGGCTCGCCAACCCTTTAGGAGAAGTCATGAAAACGACCTGGTGCTCGAATCCCTCAATCCTCGTTCGCTCGCGCCGGATCGGCCGCGGCGCGGGTCTCGTCGCGGCCCTGTTCGCGGCGAGCCTGCTCGCCGGCGGACCGGCGAGGGCGGACGACATGGTCAGGTACAGCGTGCCCGCCAGCGAGCAAGGCGTCCGTGGCGACGCCACCGTCACGTTCCACGGTTGGGCCGGACCCAGGTATCGATTCAATTTCCAGACCAACGCGGTATTCAATGATCCGGACCTGCCGGGCTTGGCGATCATGGTCGCCAAGACCGGCGACAACCAGATCGATCCGGCGACTGGATCCGAGCAAGCGGGCTCCGACACCCACGAAGTGGTCGTGGGGCTGTCGGCGGACAACGGCGATACGTTCTCTTTCCACCGCGTGCTCAAGTGGACCAACGGCAAGCGGCTGGTACGGATCGCAATGGTGCCGGACTTGCGCCAGGGCCGTTTCCAGGTGTGGACCGGAATCGCCCAGGTGTGGGAGAACATCGTAGACAGCGTGCAGGAGCACTTCCTCGGCAGCACCCGCATCGAGATCGACTGGTCGACAAAGAAGGTGCGTTTGCTCGACCAGGACGGTGCGGGCTGGGACGAGTACCCCTTCGGCACCGTGAACCCGCCATTGCCGGGCTATTTCAGCACCAGCCACCAGTTCACCCACCTCGCCCGGGTGAACGTCAACAACCAGTGGCGCTACGAGGCGTGGACCAGCATCCCGGTGAACCCGGTCGCCGCCAACAAGCCGAATCCTTGCGCCAATCTAAGCGTCTACAGCCAGAACACCCTCGGCACCTGGGACCAAAAGGGCCGCCGCATCGGCTGGGCCCGCTTCAACCTGGAAGACGGCGTGAACCTGAATTCGTGGAAGCTCATCGACTCCACGGTGCGCAACCTGCCCACCTCCTATCAGCGCAGCGACCAGCAGGTGATCCGCGGCGAGATCAACGACGTCGAGTTCCTGTACGTCGGCACCCAGGACCAGATCGCGTGCACCGAGCAAGTGTTTCAGAACTCCGACGGCACCAGCGTCCGCTTCATCAAGCTTCAGTACAATCCCGTGACCGACAACTACACCGAGGTCGAGCACGACTACGTGCTCGACATCTCGAGCCCCACGAGCCCCAATTGGAGCTGCGCCGACCCGAACGTGCGCTGCTACGGAACCTCGCGCCGAAACTACGACAACGTCAACGCCATCCCGTATCGCGACGGCAACCGCTTCCAGCTCTACGTGGGCGCCTGGGGCACCGCGGCTCCGACCTTTCCGGCGATCGGTGAAGCGGGCCAGGTGACGGTGAACGACACGAGCGTCAAGACCGTCAACCTGACCCGCGCCTACAACAGCCCGGTAGTCTTCGTGCAGCCGCCTTCCTACCAGACCGGCAGGCCCATCATCGCCCGGGTGAGCAACGTCACGGCGTCCAGCTTCAAGGTCCGGCTGCAGAAAGACAGCGGCCTCGCCACCACCCACGGCAACGAGACGGTTTTCTACGTGGTGCTCGAAGAAGGCACCTATCGCCTGCTCGACAAGCGAGTGCTGGAAGTAGCCAAGCTCTCCGTGGCGACGACGATTCCGGGCACCGTCTCAGGGACCTCGGAGCTCGACCTGAAGGACTCCCACGACAACGACACCGGGGCCGTGATCTTCACTCAGCTCCAGAGCATGAACGATCCCTACTACGCCAAGACGCGGCACACCGGCGTGCCCGCCATCAGCACCCAAACGCGGATGAACACGGTCGGCATCAGCGGCCCGGTGCGGTTGGCGACGACGCAATTCGGCATCGAGCGTGACGAGGCGTCCAAGAACGCCGGGCAGCCGCACGGTGCCACCGAGCAGGTCGGCGTGCTGGTGATCGGCGAGAAGTGGATCGGGCGCGGCAGCTCGGTCTTCCGACTCGGGCCGTGGGGAGCGGAGGGCTTCGACGTGCGCCGGGTGAGCGGCGTCGGCGGTGTCGTCAACCTGGGCTGGACGAGCATCACCTTCCAGCAGCCCCATGGCACCAACGGGCTTTCGAACCCGGTGCTGCTCGCTTGGTCCGAGACCCGCAACGGCGGCGATCCGGCCAACGTGCGCTACCGCAACCTTACGAGCACCGGCGTCGATCTGGCGATGGACGAGGACCAGTCGGCGGACCCCGAGCGCGATCACGGCGGAGAAACCGTCATCTACTGGGTGTTCGGCAAAGGGACGGGCATCATCCGAGCCGAGCCCATCGAACCGGAAGCCGATCGGATGTTCTAAACCAGAGCTGGCCTGCGGGCCGGTGTGGGAGTCTCCATGATCTGCGTCGGATAATCGGCTCCGGCTGGAGCTGACGAGCGCCGCGAGCTCTGACGTGACCGGTTACTGACGGAATCAAGGTTGCCGACGTCCAAACGGCGAAGCTCAATCGGGGCGAAACTCCGCCACGTCGATGCCGAGCCTCTTGATCTTGTCGGCCAGGCCGTTTCGCGAGATGCCCAGCATCCGGGCGGCCTGGACCTGACGTCCCCCGGATCGGCGCAGGGCTTCGCGGATCATCCGGATCTCGAGCCGGCGTAGTCGAGGCTCGAGCAGGAGGGAGTCGGGGCGTAGCGAGTCGCTCTCCTCGGCTCCCTCCCGAGCCGTCTCCACGATTCCCGGGGAGAGCTTGCCGGCGTCGACCGCTCCGCCGTCGACGCAGCGGTCGACCACGCGCCGGATCTCGTGCTGCAGCTCGCGGACGTTGCCGGGCCAGGGGTAGGCGGTGAGCCGGCGCAGGGCCTTCACGGTCACGCCGCGAAGGCGCACGCCGGCGCTGTGTGAGTAGAGGCGCAGGAAGTGCTCGACGAGGACCGGGACGTCGTCGCGGCACTCCCGCAACGGCGGCACCTCGAGCTCGTGCGCCGCCAACCGGTAATAGAGGTCGCGCCGGAACTCTCCCCGCTCCATGCGCTGCGCGAGGTCGGCGTTGGTCGCCGCCACGATGCGGACGTCGATCGGCCGCGGCGCGCCGCCGACCGGCTGGACCTGCCGGTCCTGCAGGACCCGCAACAGCTTGGACTGGAGGGCGGGCAGCATCTCGCCGATCTCGTCCAGGAAGAGCGTGCCGCCGCGGGCGAGCTCGAACTTTCCCGGCCGCGGGTCGACGCCGGTCGCGACGCCCTTGCCGATGCCGAAGAGCTCGGCTTCGAGGAGGTCGGCGGGGATGGCGGCGCAGTTGATCGCCACCAGCGGGCCGTTCCTTCCGGCCGCGGAACGGTGGAGGGTCGAGACCAGCCGTTCCTTGCCGACGCCGGTCTCGCCGAGCAGGAGGACCGGCAGGTCGCTGCTCAGCACCGAGCGCATCTGCCGGTAAAGCGCGGTCATGGCCGGCGAGACGCACGGGCGGTAGTCCTCGGGAAAGTCCAGCTCCGTCGCGGAGGCGCTCGCGCCTGCCCGCGCCCCCGCCGGACTCGCCGCGGGACGGATCCGATCGGCCACCCGGAGGAGGACCCTGAAGAAGGCTTCGCTCCCGGATCGGCCCTTGAAGTCTCCCCAGACCAGGAGGCCCGGACAAAACGCGTCGCGGCGGCGGAGCCACGCCAAGGTCAGCCCCGGCTCGGTCCAGAACGAAACAGCCGCCGGCCCGGCGGACGGGCGGTCTATCTCCTTGAAGGGCGGCACGTCCGCGACTTGGCCCTGGACGGCGATGATCACGGGCTCGCCGCTGCCGAGCCACTCGACGAGGGCGGCTCCGGCGACGCCCAGGGCTTCCTTGAGGAAGAGCAGAGCGGCGTCGGGGTCGCCTTCCATAGTCGCGAACAGGCGCGCGGCGAAGCCTTCCGCCAGCCGCAGCCATCTCTCGTCCGGGGCCTGGGAGTCGCCGCCGAGCAACGCGGTGGTCTCCGAGACGGCCGGCGTCGGTGTCCTCGCTTCCGCGGCGCCGGCGACGACCAGAGCCAGCTCCACGTCGTCCGCGTCGACTTGTGCCACCTCGAGGTCCACGGGTCCGAACTGCAACCGGTCGCCGGACGCGACGGCGGAGCGCTCGACGCGGCGGCCGTTGACAAAGGTGCCGTTCTTGCTTCCGCGGTCCTCCACCGCCAGGCCGTCCGACGTCACCACCAGGAGGGCGTGTTGGCGCGAGACGCCGCGGACGGCGAGGCACACGTCGCTGGCCGAGGAGCTGCCGATCCGCAGCTCGCCGACCGTCAGGTCGAAGCTGCGAGGGTCTCCGTCCACCTGGCCGAGGAGGCGGTACCTGGAGGGAGCCATGAAGCTAGAGCTCCGAGGAGGGCGGCCTCACCGTCTCCAGCAGCCGGTCGACGAGGTCGTCCGCGGTGACGCCTTCGGACTCGGCGAAGAAGTTGGTCAGCACGCGGTGGCGCAGCACCGGGTGGGCGAGGGCGCGGACGTCCTCCACCGCCACGTGGTAACGGCCGCGCATGAGCGCCCGCGCCTTGCCGCCGAGCACGAGGTACTGGGCCGCGCGCACCGAAGCGCCGTAGGAGACCGACTTCTTCACGTACTCGGGGGCGTCCGGCTCGCCGGGACGCGTGTGGCGCACCAGGCTCACGGCGTAGCGCACCACGTGCTCGGAGGCCGGCACGCCGCGCACCAGCCGCTGGTAAGCGACGAGCGTGGGGCCGTCCACCACGTGCTCGAGCTCGGGCTCCAGGTTGGCGGTCGTGCGCCGGACCACGGCCAGCTCGCCCTCCTCGGGGAGGTGGTCGATGCGGACGTGGAACATGAAGCGGTCGAGCTGCGCCTCGGGCAGCGGATAGGTTCCCTCGAGCTCGATCGGGTTCTGGGTGGCGAAGACGTGGAAGGGCTCGCCGAGCTCGTAGGTGCGGCCCTGCACCGTCACCCGGTGCTCCTGCATGGCCTCGAGCAGGGCCGCCTGGGTCTTCGGCGGCGTGCGGTTGATCTCGTCGGCGAGCACCACGTTGGCGAACACCGGGCCGGGCATGAAGACCATCCGCCGCTGGCCGCTTTCCGGGTCCTCCTGCACCAGGTCGGTGCCCACGATGTCCGAGGGCATCAGGTCCGGGGTGAACTGGATGCGCGAGAACCGGAGGTCGAGCACCCGCGCCACGGTCTGCACCAGGAGCGTCTTGGCGAGGCCGGGCACGCCCACGATGAGGCTGTTGCCGCCGGCGAAGAGCGTCATCAGGATCTGGTCGATGACCTCCTCCTGGCCGACGATCAGCTTGCCGAGCTCGCCGACGATGCGCTCGTAGCCGGCCTTGAGCCGGTCCGCGAGGACGACGTCGTCCACCTTTTCCGTTTCAGTATCGGTTTGCGATTCCATCTTGTCCTCAGTAGCTCACGTCTCAGTGCGTCATCGCGTAGATCACGTAGTTCACCCCCAGCTTGTACGCCACGTTGGAGAGCTCGATGGGGATGAAGCCGGTGTCGGAGAATTCCCAGGACTCCATGACGTCGTTGTCGTAGTTGGCGACGAGCAGCAGGCGCTTCTCGGGGTCATTGTCCTCGTAGACGCCGAGGAACGTCGACGGCACGCCCGCGTAGGGGTGATAGAAGTCGAGCGAATCGACGTCGAAGAACGAGTGGAAGACCGGGTGCTCGGAAGTGAGCACGACCGGCCGGGCATCCGGGAGGATGAGGCGAAGCTGCGCGAGGAAGTTGGCGAGGTCGCGCTCGCCGTCGAAGTCGTCGAACATGAGGAAGCCGCCTTTGAGGAGGTAGGCGCGCAGGCTCGCCGCCTCGGCCGGCGTCAGCGTCATGTAGCCGGGCTCGGCGACGATGGCCATTGGGTATTTGAAGATCTCGGGGTCGTCCACCGCGAGCACGTTGTGCCCGCCGGCGCCGGCGTCGACCGCGGTGAGCTCGTGGAGGATCCGCATGAAGTTGCGCTCGGCCCGCGGGTAGTCGTGATCCCACTGGTAGTCGACGCCGTCGAAGTAGCCGCCGCCGCCGCGGCCCCAGCCCGTCCGCGACGGGGTGTAGCGCAGGCGCAGGAAGGTGAAGCTGCCGTCGTAGGGGACGTTGTGGACGCTGAAGCGGTCGTCGCTTTTTTCGGCGGATGCCGTGAAAAGGGGCAGCATGAGGGTCAGGGCGATCGCGGCGGAAGAAATCCCCCCTAACCCCCCTTTTTCAAAGGGGGGAAAAGGACTCCTCGCTTCGCATCGGGATCCTCTTCTCACGATTCACCTCGTTCGTCGCGTAATTCGAGCAGGAGCGTCAAGGCTTCTTCGTAGTTGGGCGCCAGCTCGAGCGCCGCGAGCACGCTGCTGCGCGCGGCCTCGGCGTCGCCGGCGGCCCGCTGCGCCCGCGCCAGACGGTAGAGCGCCTCGCTACGGTCGAAGGGCTCGAGCGCGAGGACGGCGCGGCGCTCGCGGACCGCCTCGCGCCAGCGTCCCGACGCTTCGAGCGCCTCGGCGAGCCGCCGGTGGTCGTCCTCTTCATACGGATAGACGTATTGGGCGTTCTCGAGGGCGGCGACGGCGGCCTCGCCGTCGACGATCTCGGCCAGGGCGCGCAGCGCCGGGTAGTGGGCGCGGTTGAGCTCCGTGAGGGCCGTCAGCTCGGCGGCCGCGGCCTGCGGGCGGCCGGCGCGGCGGTGGACCTCGGCCAGCCACCAGCGCGGGCTGTCGGCGCCGGCGTATTCGGGGAAGAGCGCCCTGGCCCGCTCGAGGTAGGGCCGGGCCGCCTCCGGGTCCGCCGTGAGCAGGGCGCGGCCAGCCGACGTCTGCGCCAGGAAGTCGCCGGGGTGAGCGTCGGCGCGCGCGCGGACTTCCCCGTCGTCCGCGTCGTTCCTGGGCTCGAGGGCCGCCAGCGGACCGGCGAAGCGCCGGCGGAAGGCCTTGTCGAAGTCGTCGGCGAAGTCGGCGAGATCGACGCCCAGCACCTCGGCGAAGACCTCGGAGGTGCCGCTGCCGTCGCGGTAGGCCGCGAGCAGGTCGACGACGGCGGGAAAGCCCCAGCGCTCCACCACGTAGTCGAAGACGAGCGACGCCTGGTAGTACGAGAAGGCGACCTGCTGGGGGTACTCCGGCCGCATGAAGCCGCGGTTGAGGTCGTCGACCGGGGCCAG
>DASWIG010000821.1:0-1650 GCA_036397835.1 Thermoanaerobaculia bacterium | reverse complement strand
CGGGGAATCGATCGTGGTGACCGCAGGCGTCTTGAATTCCCTCAGCTTGCCGCCGATGTCGTAAACGTACTCGAATTCCCGCCCTGTGAAGTCGGTGATCGTCGTGAGACGTCCGTCAGTGTCGTACTCGAAGTCGACGTTGCGATCCAGCGTGTCGGTGACCCGCACCAGCCGGCCCCGGCTGTCGTGGGAGAACGTCATTGCGTTGCCCGTGGCCTCCGAGGTCTTGACCGCGTCGGCGATTGACAGCAGTTGACCATGAGCGTCGAAGCGAATCAAGTTGCGCCCTGCGTCGACCATGACGAAGCCCGCCGACGTGTACTCCAGGGTGACGAAGTGCCCCTTGGGCGCGATGAGCCTGCCCTCGTTGTCGCGGCGGAAGAGCTCGCGGCGCCCGCGCCCGTCGAAGTACTCGACGTCGCCGTTGGGCAACGGCCTCAGACGCAGGCGGTAGTTGTGGTCCCAGCCCGGTCCCAGAGGGCCGCCGCCCACCGTCTGGCTGCGGTAAGTGCGGGTGAAGGCGAAGTCGAAGCCGCGGCCTCGGATCGCCAAGTCGGTTGCCGACGCCGTCATTTCGCCCGAGTGTAGCAGGGTGCCCGGCGCCACGTCGCCGGTGCCATACGACGGGCTCAATGCCGGTTCCTGGCGCACCGCCGGGCTCAGGTCCCACGGCACGCTCGTCACTTCCGCCTCCGCCGCGTCGAGATGGAAGGGTCCGTAGACGCCCTCGAGCGGCGTGCGCAGCGCCGGAAGGCGTACCGCCACCCGGTGGCCCGAGAGCAGCTCCGGATACACGTCGCCCGCCGCCACCTGCGCGGCCGTGTACACCCCCGCGGCCACCAGATCGCAGCGCGTACACACCGCGGGGTCCTTCTCCCCGTCGGTCTCCTGATAGTGGACCGAGGCTCGGAGATCGGCCAGGAGCACCACCGGCTCAGAGAGGAAGAGGTTGTAGCCCGACTGCGCCGGGTCGGCGCCCTGACGCCTCAGCTCCAGGTCGCGCAGGGTCGTCGGCGGCAGGTCAGGGATCTGCGCCGGGTTTCCGGCGCCGTCGATCTCGAGCCCTCCCGGACTGACGCTCACCAGGTCGACGCGCACGACCGAGGCGTCTACACTGCCCGGCAGCGCCAGACGCACGCGCACCAGGTCCGGACGTTCCGGCGTGCCGGCGCCCGCCTCCGGCCCGGTTGGCACCCCGAACGGCGCCAGGGCGCCCACCTCGCGCCAGCGGCCCGCGTCTTCCGTTACCAGGGAGATCCGCGGCCCGCCGGCGGTCACCCGGCTCACTCCCTGCTGGAAACCGCCGGCGAAGACCAGGCCCAGCTCCGGCGCCAGCAGCAACGAGGCGATGTCCTCGCCGGCGACCGCGATCGTCTCCAGCACCCGGTCGTCGATGCCGTCACCGTCGGCGTCGCGCGGCGACAGCGACGGCGGCTCGTCGAAGCTGACGACGTAGATGCCTGCCGTCCCTGCCGCCACGTAGACCTTGCGGGCCAGTCGATCGACCGCGATCGCCGACGCCGGGCCCGGCAGCTCGATGCGGCCCACCTGGGTGACGGCGGCGCGGTCGGTGGCGTCGTAGATCAGCAGCCAGCCGGCGGCGTTGGTCACCAGCACGTAGTCGTGCGGCTCGGCGGTGCCGTCGCCGTC
>DASWIG010000820.1:0-1564 GCA_036397835.1 Thermoanaerobaculia bacterium | reverse complement strand
ACCCTGACGATCGAGGGCTTCGTCGTCGTCGAGATCGGCAACGCGGGCGACACGGAGGTGACGACGCCGTTCGTCATCCGGATCTGGGAGGACACGGACGGCGACGGCGAGCTCGACGCGAGCGACCCCATCCTGGACTCGACGACGATCCCGGCGGGCGTGCCGGCCGGTGGCGTGCTCGTGCGCAGCCTCTTCGTCGAGCCGGCGACGACGGCATTCTTCCATCCCCTGCTGTGGATCGTGGCCGACGCCGAGGACGCCATCGTCGAGCGGCGCGAGGACGACAACCAGGTCCCGGTCTTCGGCGACTGCCTGGCGCCGGCGCCGGAGCCGTCCTTCGAGCCTATCGAGGAGTGGTGGTTGCGGGACGTCGACGTGGAGACGGCGCCGGTCGTCGTCCAGCTCTCGGACGACAACGGCGACGGCTCGATCGACAGCCGCGACGTGCCGGACGTGGTCTTCGCGGCGGAGGAGGCGCAGGGCCGGACGGTGATCGCGGCCAGCGGCCTGGACGGCTCTCGGCTGTGGACCTTCCGGTCCTCGGCCGAGCACCCGCTGCCACTGCCATTGAACCACGTGGCCGCGGCCGACCTCGACGGCGACGGCGTGGCCGAGGTGTTGGCGGCGCGGCGTGACGGACGGCTCGTGTGCCTCGACCACCAAGGCAACCCGCGGTGGGTGAGCGACGCCTTCGAGGGCGTGGGCGAGCGCACGGCGGGGGGCATCGCGGTGGGCGATCTCGACGGCGACGGGGTGCCTGAGATCGTGGTGGGACGCGCGGTGCTGTCGAATGAGGGAACGTTCATCGCCCAGGGCACGAAGAACCGCGGGCGCAACGAGAACTTCTACGGTCCTCTCGGCACCCGTCTGGTGCCCGGAGCCACCGACTATCCGCACTCGATCCTCGCCGACGTCGACCTCGACGGCCGGCAGGAGATCGTGGCGGGCGATGCCGTCTACCGGCTGGTCGACGGTGCTCTCGAGGTGGTGTGGGACCGGGTAGCGCCGGACCGTCTGATGGACGACGGTTTCTCGGCGGTGGGCAACTTCGACGCGGATCCCGAGGCGGAGATCGTCTACGTCTCGTCGAACCAGGTGATGATCTTGAACCACGACGGCTCGGTCTTCGCGTCGAGCCGGTTGATCGTACCCTTCAGCGCGCTCGAGCGCGCGACGTTCTGGGGCGGGGCGCCGACGGTGGCGGACCTGACGGGCGACGGGGTGCCGGAGATCGTGGTGGCGGGCGACACCCAGGTGGTGGCCTTCAGGAGCTCGCTCTCGGTGCTCTGGCGGCGCTCGATCGACGACCAGGCGGCGATCACCAGCACGAGCGCCTTCGACTTCGACGGCGACGGGTTCCGTGAGGTGGTCTACCTCGACAATCGGACGTTCTACGTGCTCGACGGCCGCACGGGTGCGGTGCTCCACAGCCGTCCCAACCTGTCGAAGACGGCGAGCGAGTACCCGGTGGTGGCGGACGTGGACGGCGACGGAAGGGCGGAGATCCTGGTGCCGTCGAACGCTTCCTTCAGCGGCGACACGTCGACCCGCGGGCTGCACGTCC
>DASWIG010000819.1:0-3194 GCA_036397835.1 Thermoanaerobaculia bacterium | reverse complement strand
ACGTACGCACCGGCCGCGCCGACCCACAGCGCCAGATGCGCGACGCCGCGCTCGGCCACGACGACCCTCCCCGCCCGTTCACGCAGGCGAAGCTTCGGCTCCGCATCGGCGAGCGCCGGTACTGCCGCGCCGACCAGCAGGGCGCCGGGGGAATCGACGTCGACGCGGTAGCAGAAGGACTCGCCTGGCCGCCCCGGCCAGCCGGCGAAGCGCTCGCCGGGCGAGAGCGAAACGACGTCGGCACAAGAGCTCCCGGCGCCGGCGGCCGGCGCGGGGACGATCGTGACGGCGAGCGCCACAACGATTGCCATCCATGAGAAAACACGCAAAGCAACGCATTTCGGCTTCAAATCACACATAGCAGACTCCTCGTGACAGGAAAGTTGTGGGTCTTGCGACCCCTGTCATGAGGCGGCGTCGGGCCCGTCGTCCGCCAGCTTCAAGCCGTCATAAAGGCAAGATGGATGCCAGGCTTTCGCCGGCCATTCCGCGTGATTGATGCACGAAAAGAGGATGGGAAAACATTAAAAACCGTCGCCGACCGTCCGCGATACCGTCGGCGACGATGCGCGACGGTCGGCGGCGTCCGAGGGACACCGTCTTGATAAGCTCCCGCCGTATGTCCCCCGACTCCGTCACCTGGCGCGAGCACCTGCAGAGCTCGACCCGGATCGCTCCCGAGGCCCGCCGTAAGCTCGCCGCCGAGGGCGTCGCCGGCCTGACCGTGCTCTGCCACCCCGATCCCCGGCGGGTCGGCGAGCAGGCCGTGCTCACCGGTCTGGCGGCGGGCGACGTCGCCTGCCTCTCACGTCTCGAGCCGCACTTCGCGGCGCCCGGCGGCGGCACGCCGCGTCCCCTGGCCGACCCGCACGTGAGCCGCCGGCCGCTGCGGCTCGCCCGCGCCGCCGACGGCGGCGTGCGCCTCGAGCCGGACGCGGCCGGCTCGCCCCTGGCCGTCGACGGCGTCGTCACGTCCGCCCCCCGCGACGTCTCCCGCGCCGACCTCGAGGCCGGCGGCGTGGTGCTCCTGCTCGGCCAGCGCGTCGCGCTCCTGCTGCACGCGGTGCTGCCTTCGGGAAAGCGGCCGGCGGCCTTCGGCCTGGTCGGCGAGAGCGCCGCCCTGGTGCGTCTGCGCCAGGAGATCGCCCGCCTCGCCGATCTCGACTACCCGGTGCTGCTGCGCGGCGAGTCCGGCACCGGCAAGGAGCTCGCCGCCCGCGCCCTGCACGACGCCGGGCCGCGGCGCTCGCGGCCCTACGTCGCCGTCAACGTCGGCGCGACCCCTGCCGGCGTCGCCGCGGCAGAGCTCTTCGGCGCCGTTCGCGGCGCTTACACCGGCGCCGACCGGAACCGTGACGGCCACTTCCGGCGCGCCGACGGCGGCACCCTCTTCCTCGACGAGATCGGCGAGGCCGCGGCCGACGTCCAGGTGCTGCTGCTGCGCGCCCTCGAGAGCCGTGAAATCCAGCCGCTGGGCGCCGCCGAAGCCGTCGCCGTCGACGTGCGCCTGGTCTCCGCCACCGACGCCGACCTCGAAGCGCAGATCGCCCTCGGCGAGCTCCGCGCGCCGCTCTACCACCGCCTGTCGACCTGCGAGCTCGAGCTGCCGCCGCTGCGCGAGCGGCGCGACGACGTCGGCCGGCTGTTCTTCCACTTCCTGCGCCGGGAGCTCGCGGCCGTCGGCGAAGAGCGCCGGCTCGACCCGGGCGGTGAGCCGTGGGTGCCGGCCGAGCTCGTCGCCCGTCTCGCCCGCTGCGACTGGCCAGGCAACGTCCGCCAGTTGCGCAACGCCGTGCGCCAGATCGTGGTCGCGAGCCGCGGAGAGAGCGAGCTTCGGGTGCCCGCCGCCGTCGAACGGCTGGGGCGCGAGCCGTCGGCGTCACCCGCGGCCGCGGAGTCCGTGGCCGCGACGGCAGAGGCCGCGGCCTATCGCCAGCCCGAGGACGTGAACGAGCCGGAGCTCCTCGCGGCCTTGCGCGAGCAGCGCTGGAACGTCGGCAAGACGGCGGCCGCGCTCAACGTCTCGCGGACGTCGCTCTACGCGCTGATGAACCGCTGCCCGCGGGTGCGCAAGGCCGGCGACCTGAGCCGCGAGGAGATCGCCGACGCGCTCAGCCGTTGTCAGGGCGCTCTGCCCGCCATGGTCGACCTGCTCGAGGTGTCGCGTCGCGGCCTGCAACTGCGGATGAGCGAGCTCGGCCTCGGCGCGGAGTAGGCCTCGGGGCTCTCGAACGGGGGGCGATCTCACCCGCCGTCTTCGAGCTCTTCGCGGTCCAAGACCTCGTCGAGCGACGTGGCGGTAACGGCTCGGCGCAGCCAGCGACCCAGCGACTCGGGATCGCGCGCGCCGCGGATCCTCTGGCGTGCCGCCGCCGGGACGTCGACGCCGCGGACGGCGAGGATGGTCAGGATGTCTTCGGCGCGTCCCTCGGCACGTCCCTCGGCACGTCCCTCGTCACGTCCCCGGCGACGGCTCTTCTCCTTCATCTCGACGATAGCGGGATTGCCCTTGGCCTCCAGCGCCAGCGCCACCGCCACGTCCGCCCGCGCCGCGTCGAGCAACGCCGCCACCTCGAGCGGAAGCGCCAGGCAGCGGTCGTGGATCCTGTGCTTCGGATCGAGAGGGCGCCATATCTCCTCCGCCTCGTCCCACTCACAGACCTTGCCCTTGCGCACGAAGATCCCGATCTGACGCCGCACGCCGCGGGCGGCGAACCCGCGCGCCCGTTCTTTGACCCTGCCGGGCGCACGCTTGTGGACGATCTCGAAGACCAGCTCCTCCAGATGCCGCCTGTCCGTCTTCGGATCGGTCCCCGCCTTGCGCACGCAGGTGTCGCTGGCGTACTCGTCGTCCTTCGAGACCCGGGTCTTCAGGTCCGAGGCCCCCACGTAGCCCTCGCGCACGTGGGCGCCGATCAGGTAGTCGAGGCGCAGGTGGGGCTCGGCGTGCTCGGCGTCCGCCGGCATCGCCACGATCCGCTTTCCCCCCACCCGCTCGTAGCGGGTGATCTCGGGAGGATCGAGGTACTCGTCCACCGGCGGCCACTCGTGCTCGGCCGGCAGCCGCAGGGCGCTCGCGCCCGAGGACGCTCCGGGAGCGAGGATCATGGGAGCGTCGGAAGGCTTGTCCATCGCTCGACGATACCACGGTGCTCGGACGCTCGCGACGGCGGCTCCGCCCCGGACTTCGCAGC
>DASWIG010000818.1:0-4902 GCA_036397835.1 Thermoanaerobaculia bacterium | reverse complement strand
ATTCCAGGAACACGACTGCGACCCTTGCAGCGCCACTCTGCTGAGGAAGGAAGAGCTTTTCCGGGTCTGCGGCGCTGTTCGGAAAACTCCGTCTAACCGGAACAGACCGAGAGCCGGTCAAGCGAAATACTCGGGAGGGGGTAACCGACTCCGACGTCTTGGCACTCCGGCCACCAAGTGTTGAGAACAGGGGACTTGCCCACGCGCGGTCGATTTGAGATGACCTCATCGCATATCGCGAGCTCTCTCCTCGGCCTGCCTGAAAACAAACGACTTAGCCCTGAACGCCTCTTACTCCCCTCTCCCCCTGGGAGAGGGGCTGGGGGTGAGGGTTCCGGCCCCCTGGGAGAGGGGACGGCGCTCAGCTCCGCCGCACCAGGATCTTGCCGGCCAGCTCCAGCGCCGCCGCGCCCGCCGCCTCCAGGAAGCTGGCGATCGACGCCGGCGAACGCGCCAGGCCGTCGGCGAGGTTCAGCGCCTCCATGAGCTCCGGATTGCCGTAGCGGATCCGGCCCACGGCGCGACCGTTGCGGTAGAGCACGGGACCGGCGTCGTCCTCCGGGTCGAGGGAGAAGTTGCGCGCCCGGTCGACGAGCGGCAGGAAGGCCCCCCGGATAGTCGTCCCCGGATAGTCGTCTCCCCGGATAGTCGTCACAGACACTTATAATCTCCTCAGATTCAGCGACTTACGCTCGCCGCGGCACCTCGCCGATCGGCGAGCTCTCGTCCGGCGGCTCGTCGAAGGAGTGTCCAGGGCGGGATTGGGACGTATCGGGGTCAGAATCCACCCGGGCGGCGACGAAGGCGGACGCGCTCATGCGGGCAAGGGACACCTCTCCCATGGACGCTGGCCGGCAGCGTCCCGATCGGGCCATCGATGTGCGGTGAGTCGGCATTCTGCCGACCATGGCCGGGCCAGCCAGAAGCTCAACTAGCCGTGGCCCGTCACGTGGGATGGTCCGGTGACCCGGACCTCATCCTCCCTCCGACCTCCACGAGCGGGACCGGTCCCCGACCAACCACGCGTTTGACGTCCTCGGACTCCTCGATCTCGAGCGGCCGCGTCGGCGGCGACGGCGGCCGTGGCGGCGCCGGCATGCCCAGGAACGGCAACTGCGGACGGTAGCTGCCCTCCGGGAACCGATCGATGGCTTCCATCTCCCCCGCCTGAAGCGCGTCAGCGGCGGACCGGTACTCCTCCATGAACGCCTTCAGCTCACCCCACAAGCTCTCCTTCGCTTCCTGCGAATGGAAGTGGAACACCGGACGCGCCGAGCGCTTCGGCCGCCGGGTCGGCACCTGGTACGGGTCCTGGCTCAGGACCGCCTCGACGCCGGCGACCGGATCGCCTTCCCTCTTCTTCCTGCCCTCCTCCTCGATCTCACCGATCAGGTCCGCCACCGTCTGACGGTACTCTTCGGGCGAGGAATCGCGGAACGCCGGCAGCGGCGAGAGGTGGACCTGATACTCGGTGGCGAAGTCGTAGTAGCCGACGTCGAGTCCGCGGCCGTATCGCCCTCGGGAAGGCGAGTCCGGGCACACCGGTGGGTTCTAGCTAGAGGGGTGTAGACGGATGAGAGGCTCGAAATCTGACACCGATTCTTGGCAGCCGCGTTGGCGGACTCATTCCCCTCCTATGGACGCTGGCCAGCGGCGTCCCGATCGGACCATCTACGAGCGGGATAAGTCAGCATCCTGCCGGCGACGGCCGGGCCAGCCGAAGCTCAACTGGCCGTGGTCCGTCACCGGCGGCCGCGGCGTCGCCGGCATGCCCAGGAACGCCGGCAGCAAGACCCGCCGAGCTCGATGGGTGCGTCGCTACCGGCCCGCGGCCTTCCCGACCGCGGCGGCGAGCTGTGCGAGCGCCGCCGACGCCGCCGACGCGTCGCGCCGCAGACCCGCCCGCTCGACCTCCTCGGCCGCCCGGTAGACTTCCGTCAGCTCGTAGGTGCCGGCGGTGCCCACCAGCTTGTGGACGGCCGCGTTGAAGGGCTCCCAGCGCGCCGCCGCGAGCTGCGCGCGCAGCTCGGCCACCTGGTCCGGCAGGCCCGCGGCATAGCGCCGCGCCAGCGCCGCCGCCTCCTCGTCGAGCGCGCCGTCGCCCGCCGCCGCGCCGTCGCCGAGGACGCGGCCGAGCAGACGGTGCAGCTCCTTGAAGTCGATCGGCTTGGTCAGGTAGTCGGTGCAGCCGGCGGCCAGGCACCGCTCGCGGTCGCCGGCCATCGCCGCCGCCGTCAGCGCCACCACCGGCGTCGTCACCCCGGCGCGCCGCAGCCGGGCGGTGGCCTCGAGGCCGTCGAGGCCGGGCATCTGCCAGTCCATCAGGATGGCGTCGAAGCGCTCGCGCGCCGCCGTCTCGAAGGCCTCGCGGCCGTCGGCGGCGAGCGCGCAATCGAGCCCCCAGCGCCCCAGCATCTGGCGGCAGAGGTCGCGCAGCGAGCGCGAATCGTCGGCGATCAGCACCCGGCCCGCGAGCGACGGCAGCGCCGGGATCAGCACGTGTCCCGACTTCTCGTAGCCCTTCTCCTCCTGCGCCCACTCCGCGCAGCCGGCCACCGGGAGCCGCACGGTGAAGCGCGAGCCCACGCCGACGCGGCTCTCCACCGACACCTCGCCGTCCATCAGGCCGACGAGCTGGCGGGTGATCGCGAGCCCCAGCCCGACGCCCGAAGCGGCCGCCCTGTCGAGGCGGGTGAAGCGCTCGAAGAGCCGCTCGCGGTCGGCGGCGGAGATGCCGACGCCGGTGTCCTCCACGGCGAACGTCAGCCTCGTGGCCGCCGGGCCGCTGGCCGCCACGGCGTGGGTCGCGGCGGCGTCCTCGGGCCGGCCGTCGCTCTCCACGGTCAGCGTCACGCGCCCCTCCGGGGTGTACTTGATGGCGTTGGAGAGCAGGTTGGCGAGCACCTGGCGCAGGCGCAGGGCGTCGGCGTCGAAGCGCCAGGGCAGCCACTCCACGGTGAGGATGTCGAGGCGCAGCCCGCGTTCGTTGGCCAGCGGCTCGAAGTCCGAGCCGAGGCCGGCGAGCAGCTCGGCCAGGTCGCAGGGCTTGACGTCGAGCTCGAGCCGGCCGGCCTCGATGCGGCCGACGTCGAGCAAGTCCGAGAGCAGCCGGTCGAGGTGCTTGCCGTTGCGGCGCACGGTCTCGAGCCAGACCTCGGCGTCCGCCGCCATCTCGCGTCCGCGCAGCAGCTCGAGGTAGCCGAGGATGCCGGCCAGCGGGGTGCGCAGCTCGTGGCTGACGTTGGCCAGGAACTGGCTCTTGGCCTCGTTGGCGGCGTCGGCCGCCTCCTTGGCCTCGCGCAGCTCCGCGGTGCGCTGCTCCACCCGCGACTCGAGCTCCGCGAAGGCGCCGCGCAGCTCGCCGGCCATCCAGCGGAACGACGCCGCCAGCTCGTCGACCTCGGCGACGCCGCGGGCGTCCACCTGGTGGTCCCAGCGTCCTCGGGCGAGGGCCTTCGACGCCTCGTTGAGACGCCGGATCGGCCGCGCGATCCAGCGCGAGGTCACCAGCCCGAGACCGGTGGCCAGCGCCAGGGCGCCGAGGCAGAGCCAGATCGTGGTGCGGGTGTTGGCGTGGATGGCCTCCATGAAGTCGGCGGCCGGCACCACGGTGACGATCAGCCAGTCGATGCCGCTGGCGTTGCGCAGCGGGCTGACCTGCACGAACTGCCGCTCCCCGGCCAGGTCGAAGGCGAGCTGCTCGCTGCGCTCGATCCGGTGCAGGCCGCCGAAGCGGGTGTCGAGCAAGCGCGCGG
The DNA here is from genome assembly GCA_036397835.1 of Thermoanaerobaculia bacterium. Taxonomy (GTDB): domain Bacteria; phylum Acidobacteriota; class Thermoanaerobaculia; order Multivoradales; family J023; genus DASWIG01. The sequence continues at coordinate 1,147 of DASWIG010000818.1, read as the reverse complement.
TCTCGGCGATCAGCGGCTCGGGACGGTCGACGGCCCAGTGCCGCTTCATCTCCTCGCCCTCGACGCTGAACGGCGCCAGCTCCGTCGACGAGGCCACCAGCAGCCCCGAGCGCTCGACGATGAAGGTCTCGCCGGTCTTGCCGATCTCGAGCCCGCGCAGGAATTCCCCGACGCTGTCGAGCTTGAGGTCGAGGGCGAGCACGCCGAGCAGCGAGCGGTCGGCGGCGTAGACGGGCTTGCTGGCGGCAAGCGCCAGGCTCTTGTCCACGAACAGGGGGTAGACGGCGCTCCACGCCGGCCCCGCCGCCTCGACGGCGGCGAAGAACCACGGCCGCCGGCGGGCGTCGAAGCCGGGGGTGGCGTTCAGGAGCTCGCGACGGTTGCCGTTCTTGTCGGCCGCGTACTCGTAGCGGGTGCCGGCGACCAGGCCGAGCCGCGGATCGAGGTCCGTGTGGTCGACGGTCAGGACGCCGGCGCTCGTCCGCCCGGCGCCGGCGGCGCCGCCGAGGGTCGAGCCGAAGAAGACGTAGCTCGCCCGCGGGAAGTCGTCGAGCTGGGTGAGGAACTGGCGTCCCAGGTCCTCGGGATCCGTGAGGTCGAGCTTGCCGAGCGCGACGGCGTCGGCGTTGAGCTCGTTGAGCCAGTGGGCGTCGTGGAGGAACTTGTCGAGGTACTCGTGGATGTGCCGCGTCAGCTCCTCGCGGAGCTGGGCGATGGCGTTGTCCACGGCCTTCTGGCCGTTGGTGAGCGAGAGCCAGCCGGTCAGGCCCACGGCGGCGAAGAGCTGCAGCAGGAAGGGCACGATCAGCACCAGCCGCAGCGGCAGCCGGGACGACTGCGGGGAACCGAGGCGCTTCTGGCTGCTCGGGCTCAACGTTCTCTCAGGAAGACGATGAAGTCCGTGACCGGCGCAGTCGCCCCGACCTGGCGCAGCAGGGTCGTGAGCTGGCCGCGGTGGTACGAGGAGTGGTTGACCACGTGCCGGCAGAGGTCCGCGAGGCGGTCGCGGTGGGCGATGCCGCTGAAGGTCTTGTAGTCCACGGGCCTCTGGAGACCCTCGTCGTCCAGGGGCCTGAGCAGGGTTTCGCGCTCGGCTTCGACCTCGGCGAGCTTGGCGCGGAGCCCCTCGAGCCGCGGGCTCGCGAGC
>DASWIG010000817.1:0-2273 GCA_036397835.1 Thermoanaerobaculia bacterium | reverse complement strand
GCCGTGCCCGAACGGTCGAAGGCCAGGACGTCGACGTTGGCGAGCATCGCCGCCAGGCGCAGGAAGAGCCGGCGGACCCGCTCGCGGTCGCCGTCCGTCACGTCGCGCAGCGGCGCCGGGCGGAACGCGTGGCGGAAGCCGTCGGCGGTGAAGCCGTCGCTGACGTCGAGGTCGCCGAGCATCAGGTGGCGGGGGAAGAGGCTCGCCGGGCAGCACTCGGCCGCCAGCTCGCAGGCCCCGGTGACCGCCTCGTCGAGGGCGTCCGCCAGGTCCTTCAGCAGGTCGTGGTGGAGCTGATGGATCGCCGGAGCGCCGGCGACGAGCTGGTCGAGGTCCGCGAGATCGGGCGCCACGTCGACGTCGAGGTCGAGCCGCGGCCCGTGGGCGTCGAACGCCGCCTGCACGGCCGCGGAGAGGGTCGGCAACGCGGCCTGGACGAGCCCCTGGTAGACGCCGTCGACGTCGCCGGCGCTGCCCAGGTCCACCAGCGGCGTGCCGGTGTGGAAGCGGGGGAGACGGATGAGAGCGGGCGGCGGCGGGCACGGCGTCACGGCCTGGAGGGCGTCGCGGGACACCAGGAGAGCGCGGGCGTTGAGGTGGACGTTGGTCCCGGTGTTGTTGCAGTCGGTGACGATGCAGGAGCGCAGCGCGACCGGCTCGCGCTCGAGGTAGAGCACCAGCACGCGTCCGCCCAGCAGCGTCGCGTCGAGAGGCAGGGGCGTCACCTCGGGGTCGAGCTCGGCGACGGCGGCGGCGTCCAAGAGCTCGAAGAGCTCGAGCTGGCCGCCGGCGCCGTCGCGCCACGGCGCGTATTCGGGCTCGCCGTCCGCGCCGACGCCGGGGTCCGTGTAGGGCACGGCGTGGGTGAAGACGCCGGCGGCCATCTCGACGAGGTGACCGTCGGAGGTCACGCCGTAGCCCTCGGCGAGCGCGATTTCGCTGGCGTCGATCGACCACGTGAGGCCGCAGACGATGCCCATGCCCGCCAGGCGGACCCGGCTCAACTGGTCCTGCCGGTCGAGGTGATCGCGGAGCTGGTTGAGCTGCGTGTTGGTCAGGATCTGGTTGGGGACGAACTCGGGATAGTGCGATCTGAAGGGGGTCATGTCTGCTCCTCGCCCTGACGCTAGAAAGTCCCAAGGCTGGTGTGGTTCAGCGTGATCTGCGGCGCGTCGCCGGTGGTCTCTTCGCAGTCGTGGAGGCGGGCCAGGGGGTGTACGGTGACCTGGCTGTGAAGCTCGTCGATCAGCGCGGCCAGGGCGTCGCGGTACGCCGCGTGCTCGGGGCCGGTCTCCGGCAGCGGCAGCTCGCCGGTGAGCGGCGCCCCCGCCGCCGGAAGGCCGGGCCCGCGGCACCCCGGCGGCGCTTGAGCGAGCTCGGCGAGCCGGCGGCGCCACTCGTCCCAGGCGATCTCGAAACGCTTCATCCCGAGGTGGCTGATCCAGCACACCTTGAGGTAGACGTGGGCGGGCGCCTCGACGCGCAGGGTGTCCTCCACCAGGCGCCGGAACCGCAGGTCGCGGAACCGACGCGGCCACGACGGCAGGAGCACCGTCGCCCGGAAGCTGTAGGGATCGCGCACCTCGACGCACCGGCACTGGCCGGGGTCGTCGAGCTGCACGGGCATGAAGGGGTCCTCGCCGGTGCGCTTGCGCAGCAGCACGTGCTCGATCACGTGGAAGCCCTCGGCGCCGTCGCCGTGGGCCTGGAAGTAGCTCACGACCTCGTCCAGGCCGCCGGCGTCGGCGGTGGCGCCCAGCACCCGCGGCTCCTCGCCGGGGCACTCGTGGATCAGCTCCCAGGCCGACTCGTCGGCGCTGAGCCGGTAACGGCCGGGGTCGCCGCCGAGCTCGACGACGAAGTCGAGCAGGACCTCGATCGCGGCCGCCGACTCGCAGCCAGTGCTGGCGAACAGGACCTCGGCGCCCTCGCCGCGCAACACGAAACGCCAGAACGTCTCGTCACCGGCGGCGACCTCCTCGAGCTCGAAGCGGTGGCCGGCGAGCTGCCGCCGGGTGGCGTCCTGGATGCCGAGGAGACGGTAGACGCGGTAGGCGTAGCCGGTGAGGTTGTCCGCCTCGTCGGGCCGGCGCAGGTCCCAGCCCTGGCCGCGCTCGGAGCCGACGCGGGGATAGTCGGCCAGGAGCCGGCGCTGGTCGGCGATCACCCGCGTCCGGGCGTCCTCGTCGAGGGTCGCCGTCAGCCGGCCGTACTCGCTGAGGTCCTCGGCGAAGCGGGCGAGCAGGTGGTCGAGGAAGCGGCCGCGGCGCTCG
>DASWIG010000816.1:0-12816 GCA_036397835.1 Thermoanaerobaculia bacterium | reverse complement strand
GGGCATCAAGGTCCGCGAGGTGAAGATGGAGGCCGCGGGGTGGATCTCGATCCGCTTCTTCTACCTGGCCTTCGGCCTGTCGGGGAGCCTGGCGGAGGAGTACGTGGATCGTCCGCAGCCGCTGGCGGCGGCCTTGGCGGCACTGATGCGCTCCGAGGTCTGGGACCGGGTGGAGCAGAAGCTGCGCTGCTTTACGGCGATCAGCCGCGCGGAAGGTCTCGACCTGAGCCGTCAGTACGTGCTGAAGAGGATGGTCGACACCTACCTGGAATTGAGCGAGAATGAGAGCGAGCGCTTCATGGCCGAGCTGAAGCGCGACGCCAACAAGGAGGTTCGAGACATGGTCGTCACCTGGGAAGAGGCACTGGCAGAGCGTGAGGCCAAAGGAGAGGCCAAAGGAGAGGCCAAAGGAGAGGCCAAAGGAGAGGCCCGGGGCCGGCTCGAAGCGACGCGGAAGGCCATCGTGCTGCTGGCGCGACGGCGCCACCGTGAGGTGCCGCCCGACTTCGAGGACAAGCTGGGCGCCATTGACGACCTCGATCGTCTCTACCGGATCCTGGAGCGGGTCGTTGACGCCCCCTCGATCGCGGAGCTCGATCTCGACTGACACGGCAACGCGATCTCGATCCGCACGGCCCCCGCTCACTTACCCGGGGGCGACCTTCCTCGTTCGACGCGTGGTCGGGCGACGCCGATTCGGAGTGCTGGTCCGCTGACGCCGGCCACGTCAGGCCTGCCCCCGAACCGCTTTGCGGACGACCTCGACATGGTCCCGGAAGGCGGCCGGGACGTCCTCCGGTTCCTCGCCGTTCAATACCATAGCGACGGCCCTCAGATACGACGCCATCGCCGAATCCCCACCGTCATCGGCCAAGCGAGCGGCATCGCGGATCTGTCGGAGCAGGACCTCGGGATCGGCTCCCGCATGCAGATGACTCACGGCCATCTGCCGTAGGAGAGTCGCGGCGGCCTGCTCCTGGCGCTCTTCGAGCAGCGCCTGCCGGCCGTCGAACTCGGCGTTGAGCTCGCCGCCCGTATCCACGAGCACCGCCTTCGCGCACGGGAACTCGAACAGCGTCGCGGCGCCCTGGCTGACGTCAGAGCCACAGGACGGTGATCCGCCGACCGCCGTGCTGCTGCTCCTGGCGCGAGCAGCGCTCCCGGATCGGCGGCGCCGTCCGGCGCTGGTCGAAGAGCACCAGCGTTCCGGCGTCGAGGCCGAGACGGTCGAGATACTCGCCGAGCTGCGCGAGACCGTCGTCGAGCTGATCGCCGTCGCCCTCGCGTCGCACCTTGAGCTCTGCCGCGAAACGCTCGACGCCGCCTTGCGGCAGCGGCCAGCGCACCAACAGGTCGACGCGCCCGCTGCCGACGGCGTACTCGCGATCGATCGCCGCCACCCCGGCGGGCCGCGTCTCGATCTCGGCGCCGCCGTTGACGACCCGGTGAAGCCACGCCATGAAGACCAGTTGGGCGGCGGCCTCCGAGTAGGGCTGACGCCGGAGCATCCACTCGGCGTTGGACTTCCAGAAAGCGGTGAAGGCGTCCGGGAGGTCGTCCCAGAGCAGGCGGCCGTCCGCGGCGACGTAGGCGTCGTGGCGCACCGGCAGGAAGGCCTCGGTGGATGCGGTAAGAGCTCGCGGAATGATCTCGCGGTAGATCGGGTTGGCGATCTCCAGCATCCCGGCGCCCGACGCGACGAGCCCTCGGCCGCGTTCGCCCGCGCGCTCCAGCGTCGCGGCCAGCCGCGCTGAAAGTCGAGGAGGCGCGGTCGCAGTGCGGCGACGCCGCCGGCGGCCCGCAGGCCGCCTCAGTTGGCTCCTTCGGCGGGCTCGCTCGCCTCGGCCGCGGGCTCCTCGGCCGCGGGCGCCTCCGCCGCGGCCGCCTCGACGGCGGGCGCCTCGGCCTCGGGCTCCTTCTTCTTCCTCTCGATCACGATGTGCTGGCCGTCCATGTAGCGCTCGAGCATCTGCTGCTTGCTCTCCTCCACCCCGATCAGGACGACGCGGTCGAACTTGTCCTTGTGGTCGGCGGCGAATTTCCGGGCCTCGCCCAGCTCGGTGAACTCCTTGGTCTGTGGGGGGGCGATGGGCACCACTTTCCCGTCCTCGGACACCTTCGGCACGTTGTGCAGATAAAGCTCGTACTTATCCATCGTCTCTCTCTCCTTGGTCGTTGTGCGAACGGGTCTCGCGGGCGGATCTGAGGGTCCGGCTGGCTGCCTCCGGATCGAGGCGCGACCCCCACCCCTCCGACCGCCCAGAAGTCGGGCGGATCATAGCACCTTCGATCCGTAGGCTGCGCTAGAGTCGACCGGGAATGCGCCTCCCGATCCTGCTCCTGGCGATCGGCTCCGCCGCGACGCACGGCGCCGAGCTGCCCCGCTTCGCCGACCGCACCGACGCCGCGGGGCTGACGATCGTCACCTACTCCGGCGGCGAGGAGAAGAACCACATCCTGGAGTCCGCCGGCAACGGCGTCCTCGTCGTCGACTACGACCTCGACGGCTGGCAGGACCTCTACTTCGCGGCCGCCTACCGGCTGCCCCGCGCCGCCGGCGACGAGCGCGGCGCCCTCTACCGCAACCTCGGTGACGGCACCTTCGCCGACGTCACCGCCGCCGCCGGCGTCGGCGCCCGCGTCTACGGCCACGGCGGCTGCGTGGGCGACGTCGACGGCGACGGCGCGCCCGACCTCTACCTCACCGCCCTCGGGCCCAACGTCCTCTACCGCAACGACGGCGACGGCACCTTCTCCGACGTCACGGCGCAGGCCGGCGTCGGCGATCCCGGCCCGAGCGTCGGCGCCGTTTTCTTCGACGCCGACGCCGACGGCGACCAGGACCTCTTCGTGGCCAACTACCTCGACGCGACCTGGGACGAGATCCTCGGGGCCCGCCGCACCCGCCGCTGGCAGGGCAAGATCCTGGTCATGGACGGCCCCCGCGGCCTGCCGGCGAGCCGCAACGCCTTCTACCGCAACCTCGGCGAGGGCACCTTCGAGGACGCCACCGCGGCCTCCGGCCTGGCTTCCGGAGGGCTCGGCTACTCGCTGGGCGTGGTCAGCTTCGACTACGACGTCGACGGCGACGTCGACCTCTACGTGGCCAACGACAGCAGCGAGAACTTCCTCTACCGCAACCGGGGGGACGGAACCTTCGAGGAGGTCGGCATCTGGGCGGGCGCCGCCTACAACGCCGACGGACGGCTCCAGGGCAGCATGGGGGTCCACTTCGGCGACTACGACGGCGACGGTTGGCCCGACCTGGCGGTCACCCAGTTCGCCCACGACCACTACACCCTCTACCGCAACCTGGACGGCCAGGCGTTCCTCGACGTGTCGTTCGCCGCCGGGCTCGCCGCGCCCACCCTGCAGCCCCTGGGCTGGGGCGCCCTCTTCTTCGACGCCGACCACGACCGCGACCTCGACCTCTTCTTCGCCAACGGCCACATCTATCCCCAGGTGGACGAGGACCCCTCGCTCCACGAGAGCTTCCGCCAGCCCAACCAGCTCCTCCTCAACGACGGCGGCCGCTTCCGCGACGCCGGCGCCGCGGCCGGCGAGGTCTTCGCGCTCGAGCTCTCGAGCCGGGGCGCCGCCTACCTCGACCTCGAGAACGACGGCGACCTCGACCTCGTGGTGTCGAACCAGGACGCGCGGCCCACCTTGCTCGAGAACGTCACCGCACCCGGAGGACGTTGGGTCATGGTCGAGGCGCCGCTGGGGACGCGGATCGCGGTCCGCGCCGGCGGAGCGACGCAGACGCGCCAGTCGTCCTCCGGCGGCAGCTACGCGTCGCACAACGACCCGCGCCTCCACGTCGGCCTCGGGGACGCGCGGGCGATCGACCGCCTCGACGTCGTCTGGCCCGGCGGCGCGCAACGGGCGTTCGAGAATCTGGCGCCCGATCGTTTCTACGTGCTGAGGAGCCGATGACGTCGTCCGTTCCTGCCTGGCTCCTCGCGTGCGTCCTCATGGCGACGCCTCCGATTCCGGAGAGGATCCGGGAAGGCCTGGCGCTGCTCGAAGCGGGCGCGGTCGACCGCGCCGAAGCGGTCTTTCGCGAGGTCGTGCGCGAGAGCCCCCGTCACGGCACGGCGCGGCTGCAGCTCGGCCGCATCGCCCTCGAGCGCGGCGACTGGGAGGCGGCGCGCCGGCACCTCGTCATCGCGGTGGAGTCCGACCCGCGGCGGCCTTACCTGGCCTGGCAGCTTCTCGGGCAGGCGCAGCTCTTCCTGGACGAGCCGGCGGCGGCGCGCCGGTCGTTCGACGAGGCCCTCGAGCGGGCGCCGCGTTTCGGCCCGGCCCTGGTGGGACGCGCGCAGGCTTCCCTGGTGCTCGAGGACTTCGACGGCGCCCTGGAGTCGTGCCGAGAGGCGATCGACCTCGGCGTCCGCGACCGCCGGGCCTACCTGATCCTCGGCGATTTGCACCTGCGGAAGATGGAGACGTCCGAAGCCCTCGCCGCCTATTCCGAGGCCTTGAGACTGGACCCGGCGGCGGTGGAGGTCATCCCGTCGTTCGCGCTCTCGGCCCTGGCGACGGCCGGGGCGCCGGCCGCCGCCCAGCCCGGGCTGGCGGCGCTCCTCGAATCCCATCTCGAGGCCCACCCGGGGTGCGAGCAGGCGCTTTACGGCCTGGGGCTGGCGAGCCTGCACGCCGGCGACCTGGCGGCGTCCGAGCGGACCTTCCGCGAGCTGACGCGGGTGGCGCCGCGGCGCTCCGACGCCTGGTACAACCTGGGGCTGGTGCTGTCGCGGCTGGGCCACGAGGGGGACGGCCGGGCCGCCATGGAGCGTTTCCGGGAGCTGCGGGCCGGCGAGGACGAGGAGCCCTGAGGCGTGCGTGCCGCCCGCCGGGCGGCGTCAGCTCTGGCGCTTCTCCTGGAACCGGATCGGCGGCTCGCCGCCTTCCTTCATCTGCACCCGGCCCTGGAAGTAGGAGCCGTCGGCCACCGCCAGGGCCTTGGCCGAGACGTCGCCCTTGACGCGGCTGGCCGCGCGCAGCTCCAACATTTCGGCGGCGTCGATCTTGCCTTCGACCTGCCCCTCCACGACCACGTTGGCGGCCGTGATCTCGCCGCTGACCTCGCCGCCCTCGCGCACCCACACCAGGCCGTCGGTGTTCGCCTTGCCCTCGATCGTGCCCCACACCTGGATGGTCGCCGAGCCGCTGATCTCGCCCTTGATGCGGATCCCCTTGCCGACGACGGTCGCGTCGGCTCCGGCGTCGTCGGTGATGCGGCGGTCCTGGTTCATCGCTGTCCCCTTTCGCAGGTCGGCCGTGGCCGGCGCCCCGATCTTACCCCAGCGCCGACGGGTGGTAAGATGGCCGGAAGGATCTGAACCGACGGAGGCTCGCGTGGCGAAGGACGACAAGGGACGACAACCGCAGGCGCAGACGCAGGGAATGGCGGGACCGGGCGTGCAGATGCCCGGCGTGCAGATGCCGGGCGTGCAGTTCAACCCCATGATGGCGATGATGCAGATGATGCAGATGATGGGCGGCGGCCAGATGCCCGGCATGATGATGCCCGGCATGGATCCCGCGGCCGTGCCCTTCGCCGCGGCCCAGGCCGTCGACGACCAGGACAAGGGGCTCGACGCCGACGTCATCCGCCCCGCCACCCTGACCCACCGGGTGAAGACGCAGGAGGCCCTGCCGGTGGGCTCGGTGCTCGACCTGCTGTGCCTGACCGACGACGGCGAGCACGCCCTCGGCGGCCTGCCCAAGGGCTGCACCATGGCGCTCGCCGGCCCGCCGGGCAAGGGCAAGACCCGCTCCGCCCTGGCGGCCCTCGTCACGGTCGCCCGGAGCGGCGCCAAGGTCGGCTTCGTGGTCGCCGAAGAGGGCTTCCACAACCCCGAGCCCGCGGGCCGCGACGACCTCTGCTCGCGCCTCGTCAAGCTCGGCATGTTGGTCACCGGCCTCGACGAGGAGAAGCTGGCCGAGACCGTGCTCGACAAGCTCTACGTGCTCGAGAGCCAGTACCACAAAGGCCAGACCTGGGACGACTTCATCGCCCGCTACCGCTACCTGGTGGAGAAGGAGGCGATCAGCTTCGTGGTCATCGACTCGCTCAACATGCTCGACCCCTCGCGCAGCCAGAAGACCGCCGACAACCTCTCGGCGCTCAAGACCTACAACCACGAGAAGGGCGTGACCTGCCTGTGCATCGGCCAGATCAAGGACACCGGCGCGCCGGCGGGCGGCGAGGCCTTGCAGCACACCGCCGACGCCGTCTTCCTGATCGAGGAGATGAGCCTCGGCTCGAAGGAGATCGCCGACTTCTGGGGCGGCAAGTACCGCGACAAGATCGACGTGATCCGCGCCGTCAAGTGCGTGACGACCCCGATCTTCCCGCACCCCATCCGCATCGCCCGCGACGCCAGCTACGGCGTCATGGTCGTCCACGCGGACCAGCCGGAAGAATTGAAACCGTTTCCGGTGTAGGGCGCACGCCGTGCGCCCCTACGCCGGCGCGACCTCGTCGCGCGCCCCAACGTCCGACGTGCAGTAGCGGTCGCGGCGCGCCGTCAGGTCGGCGACGACCGCCGTCACCAGCTTCTTGCCCTTGGCGCCGCGGGCACGCAGCGCCGCGTGGTACTGCGCCAGGTCGATCGCCTCGAGACGCATGCGCACCGGCTGGAAGAGCCGCGGCACGAGGCTGTGGTCGGGGATCTGCACGTGGTGGAGCCCCTGGCTGTAAGCGAGCAGCATCTTGCCCTCGGGAGTCGCCTCGATCAGGTCGGCGATGCCGGCGCGCACCGTCATCGGCTTGCCGTTGCTGTCGAGACCGTCCACGCGCTTCATCCGGCCCTCCGGCAGGATGAGCACCATCGACCGCGGATCGACCGACTCCATCACCTTCTTCCAGGTCCGGTCGCGCTCGCGGCTGATCGACACCACGTTGCCGGCGATGAAGCGCCAGAACTTGCCCACCAGCGGACGGTCCAGGGTCTTCGAGGCGATCGGCACCAGGCCGTAGGTGGCCATCCGGCGCAGGAACTTGTTGGGCACGATGCCGGCGAAGAGGAACTCGAAGAGGCTGGTGTGGTTGAGCACCGCCACCAGGCGGTAGTCCTGCCACGGATCTGCCGGCACCTTGCCGATCCACTGCACCTCGTAGGTGTAGAAGCAGCGCGACAGCGTCTTGACCAGGAGCAGGAAGGCGTAGACGATCCGGTAGCGCATCGAGGGCGCATTGTAGCCCAGCCAGGTCGGGCGCGGCGGCCGGCCGGCACGACCTGTACTAGCATGCATCGGCCGACACGGTCCCGCGACCGGGCGTGGTCGGTCCGGACTCGTGATGAAGCGTTCGTCCCAACTGTTCCTGCTGCGCGAGCTGGTGCGCCGCGACTTCAGCCAGCGCTACGCCGGCTCGCTCTTCGGCTTCGCCTGGTCGTTCATCCAGCCGGTGTGGCAGCTCCTGCTGCTGAGCTACGTCTTCTCGCTCATCATGCGCGCGCCGATGGACGAGGAGCCCACCGATCACTTCTGGGTCTTCCTGTTCTGCGGCCTGCTGCCGTGGACGGCGATCCACGAGGGGATCCTGCGCAGCGCCACGGTGATCGTCGAGCACGCCGACATGGTCAAGAAGATCGCCTTCCCCTCCGAGATCCTGGTCGTCGCCGTCACCTCGACCGCGCTCATCCACCAGGGAATCACCCTGACGGTCTTCCTCGGCGCGCTGGTCGTCGTCGGCGAGCTGGCGTGGCAGAACCTGTGGGTGCTGCCCGTCGCCTTCGTCCTCCAAGTGCTGCTGACGCTGGGGATCGGCTACTTCATGGCCGCCGTCCAGGTCTACTTCCGCGACGCCGCGCAGCTCCTCGGCCTGCTGCTCAACGCCTGGTTCTTCCTGACCCCGATCGTCTATCCGCTGGGGATGATTCCGGAGGAGGTCCGGCCGGTGGTGCTCGCCAACCCGCTGGCGGTGCTGGTGACGCTCTATCGCTGGATCTTCCTCGGCGGCGACGCCGAGATCTGGCTCGACGGCTTCCCTGGGCTGATCGCGACGACCCTCGGCATCCTCGTGATCGGGATCCTGGTCTTCCGGGATCTCAGGCCGGGCTTCTCGGACGAGATCTGAAGCTCGTCCGCGTGTAGCCGCCGGCAGCCGGCGATTTCAACTATCCCGGCTCCGCGGCCGCCTCCGGCGGCTGCTAGCCCATCGCCCGCTGCAGGCCCGCGTCGACGGCGTCGAGGAAGCGGTTGGTGGTCAGCCACGGCTGCTCGGGGCCGATCAGCAGCGCCAGGTCCTTCGTCATCTTCCCCGCCTCGACGGTCTCGACGCAGACGCGCTCCAGGGTCTCGGCGAAGCGCCGGAGCGCGTCGTTGCCGTCGAGCCGGGCGCGGTGCTCGAGGCCGCGGGTCCAGGCGAAGATCGAGGCGATCGGGTTGGTCGACGTCTCCTTGCCCGCCTGGTGCATGCGGTAGTGGCGGGTCACCGTGCCGTGGGCCGCCTCGGCCTCGGCCACCTTGCCGTCCGGCGTGCGCAGCACCGAGGCCATCAGGCCCAGCGAGCCGAAGCCCTGGGCGACCACGTCGGACTGCACGTCGCCGTCGTAGTTCTTGCAGGCCCACACGAAGCCGCCCTCGCCCTTCAAGGCCTGGGCCACCATGTCGTCGATCAGGCGGTGCTCGTAGAAGATCCCCTCAGCCTCGAAGGCGGCCTTGAACTCGGCCTCGTAGACCTCCCGGAAGATGTCCTTGAAGCGCCCGTCGTAGGCCTTGAGGATGGTGTTCTTGGTCGACAGGTAGACCGGCCAGCCGCGGTCGCGGCCGTAGCCCAGGGAGGCGCGGGCGAAGCCGCGGATCGACTCGTCGAGGTTGTACATCGCCATCGCCACGCCGGCGCCAGGGAACTGGAACACCTCGTGCTCGATAGGGTCCGAGCCGTCGGCGGGCTCGAAGCGCAGGGTGAGCCGGCCGGCGCCCGGCACCACGAAGTCGGTGGCCTTGTACTGGTCGCCGAAGGCGTGACGGCCGATGACGATGGGCTTGACCCAGCCGGGCACGTAGCGCGGCACGTTGCGGCACAGGATCGGCTCGCGGAACACGGTGCCGCCGAGGACGTTGCGGATGGTGCCGTTGGGCGAGCGCCACATCTTCTTGAGCCCGAACTCCACCACCCGCGCCTCGTCCGGCGTGATCGTGGCGCACTTGACGCCGACGCCGTGGCGGGCGATGGCGTGGGCCGCGTCGACGGTGACCTGGTCGTCGGTGCGGTCGCGCTCCTCAATCGAGAGGTCGTAGTAGTCGAGCTCGACGTCGAGGTAGGGGAGGATCAGCTTCTCCTTGATGAAAGCCCAGATGATCCGGGTCATCTCGTCGCCGTCGATCTCGACGACCGGGTTGGCGACCTTGATCTTGCTCATGGCTCTTCCTCTTATGGCGGTGGCTCGCCCCCGCGGGGACGGCGAGCTCGGGTCTTCGGGATGTCGTGGGCGCCGCGCCGCGGCGCGGCCCGGAGGGTATCACGGCGCGCGCCCGACGGCCAAGACGCTCGGCCAAGCGTCCGGCTCGGAGGCAGTGGTGATAGGCTGCGGGAGCCGGCGGGTACCACCGACGCCGGAGGGAAGGACCGAGCGCCATGCTACGCAGCCTGAAGATCGAGAGGTTCCGACGATTCGAGCGCTTCGAGCTCTATGGGCTCGGGCGCGTGAATCTGCTGGTCGGGCTGAACAACAGCGGGAAGACCTCGGTCCTGGAGGCGGTCCACCTTCTGACCACGCGCGACCTGCCCGCGATTCACGCCGCCGCATTGCGCCGCGGTGAGCGCTTGTTCGAAAACGGAGGCCGTGACGCCGACGTCGAGATCGACGTTTGTCGGCTCTTTCATGGCTTTGGGCTGTCGCCGGGATCGTCGTTTCGCATCGATGGCGAAAACCAAGATCAGAAGGAATCGGTAGAGGTAGAGGTTATCGAGTCGGAAACTATCAATTCCAAGGGAGAGCGGCACGACGTAGTGAGCCTGAGCCTCGATTGGAATGGCGTTCGTGACCTGCATCCCTTCACTATCAGCCCCCGGAGTGGTGTGTCCTGGACGCCGACCGTGCGTTTCCCGCGCGGGCCGCATGGCGAGCCGGTACGACCAGTAAAGTTTATCGACCTCTCGTCGCTCACGGCCCGAGAAGTAGTCTCCCTATTTGGAGAAGTTGTCCTTACCCCTGACGAGGCTACCGTTTTGGAGGCCCTGAAGATCATCGACCCTACCATAGAGCGAATCGCCCCCATTTCACAAGAGTGGGCGGCGCCGGTGAGCGGCCATTGGGGTTTCCATGTTCGCTGCACGGGCTATGACCAACGGATACCGATCGGCACGCTGGGAGACGGCGTATGGAGAATGTTGGGACTGGCTCTGGCGTTGGTCAAATCCGAAGGAGGCGTGCTCCTTGTCGATGAAATCGATGCCGGCCTTCATTATACCGCGATGTCGGACATGTGGCGGTTGATCTACGAGACAGCGGTGAAGACGGATATCCAAGTGTTCGCGACGACGCACAACAGCGATTGCTGGACCAGTCTCGCCACCATCATCCGTGACCGAGAGGATTCTACGGACATCTCGATTCAACGCATCGAGCCCGACCGGGGAAGAGCTGTAGCGTTCTCCCACGAGGAGATCGTCATCGCCGCGGAGCGGGACATCGAGGTGCGCTGAGCCCCCGCGCGAAGCCGTTCGTGAGCTGGTTCCGTCGTCTGTACGGTCTTGGCCTTGAGGGCCAGGGTCGAGGAGAAATGAGCAAGCATGGCTAGAAAACCCGTGGTCCTGGTGACCGGCGCCAACGGCGAGATGGGACACGGCCTGATCGGCCGCCTCGCCGACTACGGCGGCTACGACATCCTCGCCCTCGACATCAAGGCGATCGACGAAGAGATCGCCGGCCACTGCACCCAGACGATCACCGGCGACGTCCTCGACCAGCGGCTGCTGGCGCGCCTGGTGAGCGAGTTCGAGATCCACGCCATCTTCCACCTCGCGGCGCTGCTGTCGACCCGCGCCGAGTTCACGCCCGAGACCGCCCACGAGGTCAACGTGCAGGGGACGCTCAACCTGCTCAGGCTCGCCGTCGAGCAGAGCCGCTGGCACGGCGAGACGGTGAAGTTCCTCTTCCCCAGCTCGATCGCCGCCTACGGCCTGCCCGACCTGACGACCAAGACCCAGGCCGGCAAGGTCGGCGAGCGCGAGTGGAACCTGCCGGCGACCATGTACGGCTGCAACAAGCTCTACTGCGAGCACCTCGGGCGCTACTACGCCCACCACTACCGCCAGCTCGCCGCCGAGGAGAAGAAGAAGGAGGTCGACTTCCGCGCCATCCGCTTCCCCGGCCTCATCTCCGCCTTCACCCTGCCCAGCGGCGGCACCAGCGACTATGCTCCGGAGATGATCCACGCGGCGGCCAGGGGCGAGCCCTTCGACTGCTTCGTGCGCGAGGACACGCGGATCCCGTTCATGGCCATGCCGAGCGCCATCGCGGCGCTATTGAGGCTCATGGACGCGTCCGCCACGAGCCTGACCCGCGAGGTCTACAACGTCACCAGCTTCAACCCCAGCGCCGGCGAGCTCGCCGAGCTCGTGCGCGGCGCCTTCCCGGCGGCCGAGATCCGCTTCGTGCCCGACCTGCGCCGCCAGGCCATCGTCGACTCCTGGCCCGCCGACGTGGACGACGCCCGGGCCCGCGCTGACTGGGGCTTCGAGCCCGAGTACACTCTGCAGGGGGCCTTCGACGACTACCTGCTACCCAACATCCGGCGGCGCTACGCCTGAAGCCGGATTCGAGAAAGAGAGACGACGATGTACGCCACCTTCCAGAAACGCATTGCCGAGACCCTCGGGGAGATCCGCGAGACCGGCCTCTTCAAGGACGAGCGGGTGATCGAGAGCCCGCAAGGCGCCACCGTGACGGTGGGCGGCCGCGAGGTGCTCGTGTTCTGCGCCAACAACTACCTCGGCCTGGCCAACGATCGGCGGCTCGTGGAGGCCGCCAAGAAGGGCGTCGAGCGCTGGGGCTTCGGGCTCTCGAGCGTGCGCTTCATCTGCGGCACCCAGTCGATCCACAAAGAGCTCGAGGACGCCATCTCGGGCTTCCTCGGCACCGAGGACACCATCCTCTACACCTCCTGCTTCGACGCCAACGGCGGCCTCTTCGAGACCATCCTCAACCATGAGGACGCGATCATCTCCGACGCTCTGAACCACGCCTCGATCATCGACGGCATCCGCCTGTGCAAGGCCAGGCGCTATCGCTACACCCACGGCGACATGGAAGAGCTCGAGCGCTGCCTGATGGCGACGCAGGACTCGCGGCAACGCCTCGTGGTCACCGACGGCGTCTTCTCAATGGACGGCGACGTGGCCAAGCTGCCCGAGATCTGCGACTTGGTCGAACGCCACGACGCCCTGCTGGTGGTCGACGACTCGCACGCCACGGGCTTTTTCGGTCCCACCGGCCGCGGCACGCCGGAGTACCACGGCGTGCAGGACCGGGTGGACGTGGTCACCTCGACCCTGGGAAAGGCCCTGGGCGGCGCCAGCGGCGGCTTCACCGCCGGCCACGGCGAGCTGGTGGCGCTGCTGCGCCAGCGCTCGCGCCCGTACCTGTTCTCGAACACCCTGGCGCCGGCCATCGTCAGCGCGTCGCTGGCCTGCCTCGAGCTGCTGGCGCAGACCACGGAGCTGCGCGACAAGCTCGAGGCCAACACCAGGTGGTTCCGCGGCGCCATGGCCGACGCCGGCTTCGACATCCGCCCCGGCGAGCACCCGATCGTGCCGATCATGCTCGGCGACGCGAAGCTCGCCACCGACGTGGCCGC
>DASWIG010000815.1:0-3102 GCA_036397835.1 Thermoanaerobaculia bacterium | reverse complement strand
CCGTGCTCCAGTTCCGCGTCCTACGTCCCCCGGCGACTCTGCAGCAGGCCCTGCGGCTGGCATGGGAGCAACAGACCGTCGCCGAGTGCACCACGATCACCCGCGGCGTCCCGCTCTTCGAACACGCTCGAGTCCTGGTGGACCGCGATCAGTGGTTTCTCCACGAGAGACCGTGACGTCGGCGGCAGGTTAATCGGCCCAGCGGCGATCACGCTTGAGGCGAGCAAGGAGCTCCTCGAGCTCCGCGGCCTTGAGGCTATCCAACTGGGCGCGGCGCTCCGGTCCGAGCTCGATGTCCAGGAAGCCGCACACGTCGACGACGTTTCGGCGAAGACCCTCTGCCAGACCTTCCGCTCGTCCTTCGGCTCGCCCATGACGCTCCGCCAGGGAAAGCATTCCCCGAGCGTCCTGCTCGGCGATCTTGGCCCGGTCGTAGGCGTCCCACTCCCCTGGCGTGAAGCTTGCGGTGCGCGCCACCTCCAGTGCCGAACGATAGGGGTCCGCCGCCAGGGGTGGCGGGATGACCTCGAGGTTCTCCGCCTCGCGGAAGAAGTAGGCCCAGTGGTCCACCGTCGTCACCGGGGCCGCTCCGATGGACAGCTTGAGCTCGCTGACGGGGACCTTCTGCTCCGGAGTGAGGAAGGTGATCTCATCGATCCGGTAGGGGCCCTCGAGCTCGAGCAGCGAGTTCAAGAGCTCGATGAGCAGGTGCTTGTTCGGCTCGGTGCCGAAGATGCGCTTGAACACGAAGTCGGTCTTGGGATCGGCGAAGATGGGCCACATGACGTCAATACAGCACCCCCGGCGTCGTGGGCGATCCGAACCGGATCCGGAAGCGAAGGTCCAGGAGACAGAAGGGCGTGGCGCCCCGGATGCAGGTCGTCCCCGAGCCGTCGTCGCCGCCGGCGACGGCGTTCAAGACGAAGAGACGGTTCGTCGCGGGATCGAAGGCCGCGATCTCCGCCGCGGCCTCGCCAGCGCCGGAGTCGTAGCTTCCGAGGTAGTCGAGGTCGATCTGGGCCGTGACGGGCGAGACGAGGAAGGCGAGGACGGTGACGGCGGCCGGCCGTCGCCGGGGGGAGAAGGTGGGACGGTGTATGCTCGAACTCCTCAGAGACGACGGTCGGGGCGTCGGACGGTGCAAGGGGTAGGCCAACGTCGGCATCCCCTTCTGCCCACACCCGAGTGACTTTGAAGCGAGGAACATGGTAGTCTGAGGACCAGCGGGGCATGGCTCGAGCCCTGCTCATTGTTCAAGCACGGCTGCCATGAACCGAGGACGCTGTGTTCGACCGAATCCTCAAGACCATGCGGGAGCTGGTACGGACACGACAGTACGTCATGACCATTCACGCAGACGAGGAGATGTTCGAGGATGGCTTGAGGATCCGCGATATCGAGAACGTGTTCCTCACCGGAAAGATCGTGGAAAGGCAAAGAGATCGGCACACGGGCGAATGGAAGTATCTTGTTGCGGGCCGGTCCCTCGCGGGCTCCGGGGTCGTTGCCGTCGCCCAGATCGGCTTCTCCCGGAAGCTCGTCATCATCACGGTGTATGCGAATGACTGAAAACGAAGACAACATGCTCTGTGACGTCTGCGGCAAGGAAGGCGCACGGATTCGCCACGTTACGCGTAGCTACGGCAAGGGCGACAACCTCCTCGTCATCGAGAACGTCCCTGTCGTCAGTTGTCCGAGTTGCGGCGAGAGCTACCTCACGGCGGAGACCTTGCACGAGATCGATCGGATCCGCAGCCATCGCGAGAGGCTGGCGGTGGCTCGGCTCGTTCCCGTGGCGAGCTTTGCCTGAGGTCCTGGGCCACGGAGGCCCCGGGGCCGAAAGATGCGGACGTCCGGCGTGAAGGCGCGATGAGCCGACGGTGACGTCAACAGCGAGAGGCCGGGGCTGAGGAAGCCCGGACGCCGAAGAAGCGGTCATGGGATCGCTGCAAGCCAGGCGCTCGCATCACGCCGGGCTTCCACTGAGCATGTCCTCGGCGAGCTCAGCGACCGATTCGACGTTGCCGTCCCGGATCACCGCCCACGGCGAACGCCCGTCCAGAAGCTCGTTGGGCGTCCGCAGCCAGGCCCGGAGGTCTTCGTCAGAGAGCACGGTCCGGAGCCGGGCGGCGCGGGCGAAAGGAGCGAGGGCTTCCTGAATCGACTCGGCGTCGTCCGTCTTCGACACGGCCTGCCGCGACTTGCCGAGAAGCCTTGCCAGCTCCGCGACCGACAGGCCGAACAGAGCGGCGACCCTCTTGGCCGAGAGCCGCCCGAGCTCGGACCGCAGCTCCGAGGTGGCGGCGATCACGCTCGGGAGGTCGCCGAGTGGATCGGCCACCGACGCCGCGCGCGGAGACCTCGCCTTGAGGACGAGGAGCTTGGCGAGCGCTCCCTGGAGCGCGAAGGCCGCCTGGTCCGCTCCCCGGGCGAATTCCACGTCGGTGAAGCGGCTGAAGAAAACGAGGACGTCCGAAAGTTTTCCGGCGTCGACCGCCGACTTCGTGGCTCGGAACACGAACAGGATCTTCGAGGGACCAGGTGTCCTCGAGTGTTGGGCCGCGAGGGAGCGGAGGAAGCCCGCCCGCCGCAGAACCGTTCCGGGCTCCTTCGCCTCGACCACCGTGAGCTCTGGCAATCGGCGCAAGGATCCCACGTCGTCTCCGGCGACCGTCCTCGGGGAGTACGGCCGCATGCTCGCGATCGAAGGGCTCGACGTCTTCGACGCCTGGAAAGCGTGCCGGGACGTGGTGGACGAGACGGGACTCTGGCCGGTGGTGACCGAGCTGGATACCGACGGGTCGGTGTGGTTCGCGGGCTTACCCGGACAGACCCTCGGGCAGGCCGAGGCCGCCGACGTCGACGGAGCTCTGGAGCGCCTGGCCGACCGGTCCTTGGTCTATCAGACCCTGGAGGAGGCGATCGAGAACGAGAGAGCGGACGTAGAGAGTCAGCTCGGCCGTCGCCGTGGCCCTGGCGCGGCGATGGAATCAGCAGTTCGGCGCCGAATTGGTGGCCCACTACGGCACCGTGCTCCAGTTCCGCGTCCTACGTCCCCCGGCGACTCTGCAGCAGGCCCTGCGGCTGGCATGGGAGCAACAG
>DASWIG010000814.1:0-8158 GCA_036397835.1 Thermoanaerobaculia bacterium | reverse complement strand
CGGCGTAAGCCTCGTGTTCTCAGCGTTTGTGCGGAGGAGTCGGCCGATCGCACCGCTGAGACCGTGACTTTGCAGCCTCTGCAACGCCATTCCCTCGATTGGCAAGTAGCGCTGCAGCCTCCGCAATGCACTTTCCGGAATTGGCGGAGGTGCGCTGCGGACCCTGCAATGCTACTTCCTCAATTGCAAAGGCGCCCTGCAGCCCCTGCAATCCAGTTTTGGGAATTGGCAGAGGTGCGCTGCAGACCCTGCAATGCTACTTCCTCAATTGGCAGAAGTGCGTTGCAGCCGCTGCAACGCGGTTTCGGGAATTGGCGAAGCTGCGCTGCAGAGGCTGCAATCCAGTTTCGGGAATTGGCAGAGGTGCGTTGCAGAGCCCGGAGGACGGCGACGAGCCCTTTATCGCGACGGCCGCGCCGTAGGCCGGATTCGCTACGGCAATCCGGTGCGGAACCCTCACCCCCGGCCCCTCTCCCAGGGGGAGAGGGGAGAGGGAGGAAGGCTCCGGAACCCTCACCCCCGGCCCCTCTCCCAGGGGGAGAGGGGAGTAAGAGGCGTTCAGGGCTAAGTCGTTTGTTTTCAGACAGTGGCCGCGTTTTTTGCAGCGCCTGCCCCCCACTTCCGGAATTTCCTGAACAGGGGGGCAAGCGCCGCAATGGACTTCCGGAGTCTCCCGAGGTGGGGGGCAAGCGCGTGCCCCCCACTTCCGGAATTTCCCGAGGAGGGGGGCAAGTGCCACAATGGCACTCCGGACATTTCCCGAGGAGGGGGGCAGGCCCTGCCACCCACTTCCCCAAAGTCCGGAAGGTCATCGCAGGGCCTGCCCCCCGTCGCCGGGCGCGCACGCGCGAGGCGAAGCGGGCCGTCCTTCACCCCTTTGAAAAGGGGTAAAGGGGATTTCCGCGGCGAAGCCGCGGGCTCGGTCGTGTAATATGGCGGAGCTTCAGGGGCTCGACGCGTAGCCCTCGACGAGCACGAGGTCGCTCTCGACGCGGTCGACCTGTGCCGCGAGCAAGAAGCCGCCGTCCGGGCCGAAGGCCAGGCTGGGATTGACGAGCTGGCCCGTGAAAGTCAGGACGCGTCGCCGTTCGCCGCTCTCCGGCTCCAGGAGCACCAGGTGGGTCTGGCCCGAGGACTCGGTGCTCACGTAGTAGATCCCCGCGGCGCTCGGCGCCCAGTTGCCCCACTCCCAGGACCGCAGCTCCTCGCCGAGCACGGGCTCGGCGTCGCCGCCCGCCAGGGGCAGACGCCAGAGGCCGTCGCTCTGCCAGCGGGTGTGGTAGAGCCAGCGGCCGTCCGGCGATTCGCGGGCGAGGTAGCCGCCGTCGCGGGTGACCTGCTCGGGCTCGCCGTCCTCGGCGAGGCGCCAGACCTGCCACGAGCCGGAGCGGTTCGACGCGAAGTGGAGGGCGCCGTCCGCCGACCAGCTCGGCACCATCTCGTCGGCGGGATGCGCGGTGAGGCGCCGCGGGGCGGCGCCGTCGAGGTCGGCCGTCCAGAGGTCGAAGCCGCCGTCGCGGTCGGAGTGGAAGGCGATCCGTCCACCGTCGGGGGACCAGCGCGGATGGCCCACGCTCGGCCCCGCGAACGACGTCAGCCGTTGCGGCGGCCGTCCTCCGAGGTCGAGGATCCAGACCTCGTAGTGGCCGGACCGGGTCGAGGCCAGGGCCAGGCGGCGGCCGTCGGGGGACAGGTCGAGCTCCTGGTCGTAGGACGTGGACGACAGGGCGGGTAGCGGCTCGGCCGCGCCGGCGGCGAGGTCGAAGCGCCAGACGCCGTGCTCGAAGCGGGTGCGGCTGTAGGCCAGCAGCTCGCCGCGGCGCGCCACCGTGAGCCAGCGGCAGCCTTCGCCCAGGTTGGCCAGGCGCCGGGTCTCGCCGCTCGCGGCGTCGACCAGCCACGGCCGGTGGTGGCCGGCGTCGTGGACGGCCAGGACGAGGCGGCGGCCGTCGGCCGTCCAGTCGACGTCGGCGATCTTGTGACGCTCGGGCAACAGGCTGCGGCTCTCGCCCCCGTCCGCGGCGACCACGTGGACCTCGTAGGCCTCGGCGCCGACCTGGCGCAGGAAGGCGAGGCGCTTGCCGTCCGGAGACCACGCCGGCAGCCGGTCGCCGACGGTGGCGGCGGGAGGGCGGGTCAGCGCCTCGAGCTCCAGGGTCTCCAGGGAGAGGCGGTGGACGGCGAGGGGCTCGTCTTCATTCGGCTGGACCGCGAGTGCGAGCCAGCGTCCGTCGGGCGAGAAGGCGAGGCCCGAGGCCTCGACCTGGCCGAGCTCGAGGAGCTTGCGCTCCGGGCCGCCCAGGGCCGGCACCTGGAAGACGCCCCACCCCAGCCCCTGGCGCCACCGCCGGTAGGCGATCGCGGCGCCGTCGGGCGACCAGGCAGGGCTCTCGATCGGGTGGAAGAGGTCGGCGGCGGCGGCGCTGACCTGGAGCGAGGACTCGGCACCCAGGAGCCGGACGTGGAGGGTGACCGCGGCGTCCGCCGCCGAGTCCGACGTGCGCAGGTAGGCGAGGCGGCTGCCGTCGGGGGAGAAGGCGGGGTCGTATTCGACGCCCGGGGACGCGGTGAGCGGCGTGATCCGCAGCGCCGGCGCCGCGGTCTGACGGCTCGCCCGCAGGACGCCCAGCCCCAACGCCGCCGCCAGCAGGACGGCGCCAGCCGTCCAGCCGTGACGGCGGCGGTCGGAAGTCGCCGGCGGCCGGGCCGCGAGCGGCTCGACGGGGGCGATCAGGCGGTAGCCGGCGCGCGGGATGGTCTCGATGTAGCGCGGGCTGCGCGGATCGTCGCCGAGGACCTTGCGCAGCTCGTAGACGGCCCGCCGCGGCAGGTCCTCGGAGACGTAGGGCGAGCCCCACACGACCTGCTGGAGCTCCGCGCGGGAGACGACCTCGCCGGGCCGCGACGCGAGGTGCGCGAGCACCTCGGCCACCTTCGGCTCGAGCTGATGGGTCTCGCCGCCGGCGCTCAGGCGGTTCAGGGCGGGCCGGACCCGCCAGGGACCGACGCGGAAGTCGTCCTTCACGGTTTCTCCACGCAAGCTTCAGGCTCGCATCATGGCGCCGCGGGCGTGGCCCGCTCATGCTCCTGGCGACCCAAGGGACCACCACACCGTTCACCTCAACTCCAAGGAGCTACACCATGCACGGAATCCTAGCACTCGCCCTCCTCGTCACCCTTGCCGCCGCTCCGGCGTCCGCGGGCGAAGACGCCTTCGGCAGACTCCTGGACGGCGCCGTGGAGAACGCCGCGGCGGCCATGGACCTGGAAGCGCTGAAGAGCCTGTCGTTCGAACGCGAAGCGCTCGGCGGCGGCGTGGCCCACTACAGCTTCCGCCTGCGGGTCGGCCCCGGCGACTTCGAGGAGATCCGCCTGCACCGGATCGTCCGCGAGCGGGCTCCGTTCCTGCCGATCCGCAGCTCGCGCGCGGTCTTCCTGGTTCACGGCGCCGCCTGGGGCTTCGCGCCCTCGTTCCTGGACCTGTCGGTCTTCCTGGCCGGCAACGACGTCGACGTCTGGGGCGTCGACCTGCGCTGGACCCTGGTGCCGGAAGACACGTCCGACTTCTCCTTCATGGCCGATTGGGGGCTGGGCACCGACGTCGGCGACGTCGACGCCGGCCTCGCCGTGGCGCGCGCCTTGCGGCTGGCGACGGGCAGCGGACTGTCCAAGCTGGTGCTCCTCGGCTGGAGCCGCGGCGGCCAGATCGCCTATGCCCAGGCGAGCGCCGAGACGCGGCGCCCGGCCTTCTTCCGCCACGTCCGCGGCATCATTCCGGTGGACATCCACTTCAAGACCGACGACGAGACCGTGCGTCAGGCCGCGTGCGCGAGCTACGCGACGATTCAGGGGCAGATCGACGCCGGCTTCTTCGCCTCGGGCTTCGCGGTGGTGGGCGAGATCGGCGACCTCGCGGCGTCCGCGCCCGAGGATCCCTCGCCCTTCTTCCCGATCGTCAGCAACGCGGACTTCGCCGAGCTGATCGGCGCCGAGGCGGCGCTTTCCGGGCCCTTCCCCTTCCTCCACTCGGTCGGCGGGATCATCGACCCCGACACCTTGGCGACCGAGCTCCTCTACACGTCGCCGGAGCGTTGGTTCGCGTTCCTGTCGGGCGTCTCGCCCTATCAGCCGCTGCGGATCGACCTCGAAGGCGCCCTCCTGGTCTGCGACGAGCTGGACTCGCCCTACGACGACCACCTCGAGGAGGTCACCGTGCCGGTGCTCTTCGTGGGCGCCGCCGGGGGCTACGGCGAGGTCGGGCTCTACTCGACGACGCTGGTCGGCTCGAGCGACGTCACGACCCTGATGGTGAGCCAGACGTCCGACCCGGTGGAGGACTGGGGCCACTCCGACCTCTTCCTGGCCGCCGGCGCCGAGGCGCTGGTATGGCAGCCGATCCTCGACTGGATCGAAACGCGCTAGCGCGGCGTCTTGAATGACCCAGGGCTCACGCCCTGGGCTACCGCATGCCGCCCTTGGCAGGGCTCCGGAGCCCGCCGTTCCACTACTCGGCAGTGGCCGACCAGGCAGAGGTGTCGCCGGACTCGAAGCCGTCCTCGAAGATGGTGGCGCACGTCGAGCCGTCCCCGCCGCAGACGCCGCACGGGTCGATGACCGCGGCTGCCGGGTCGTCGTCGTCGCAGTCGCTGTCGGCACAGACGCCGTCGCCGTCCGAGTCGTCTCCCGTACAAACGTCGCGCAGAACGAGGTCGTCGAGATAGGCGTCGAAGCTCTCGCCGGCGGTGGTCAGGCTGTAGCCGCACATGGCCGAGACGCTGCCTTCGGGAGCCGTCGCGCGGCCCGCGAAGCCGATCCACTGACCGGCCGTGTCCGCCAGCGCCACCACCTCCTGGGCCACCCCGAGGCTCGCGCCGCCGCACGCGGCCTGCGCGAAGTGCTCGCACGCTCCCGACAGGCTCACCGTCACACCTGGCGAGGCGGCGAAACGCACCCGCGCGCTCAGCTCGCGCAACACCCCCGCCCCCGACGGCACGCACTGGACGAGCGAGAAATCGTCGCTCGCCGTGAGGTTGGTGACGTGTGCCGAGCCGGAGATCGACGCGCCTGAAGCGTCCTCGCCGCCGTGGACGATCTCGCCAGGATGGGTCGTCGCCACGGTCCAGGAATCCAGACCGCAATCGAGCCGGCCGTTGGCGAAGGCGTTGGCCGCGTCGACCCGGAAGGTCAGAAGAAAGTCGTCGCCGCCGGTGCCGTCGCCGTCGCCGTCGAGGGAATTGCCCACCAGGTCGTAGAGCGACGTCGAGCCGCAGATCAGGAGACGGTAGGCCCCATCGGGGAGAGGCTCGCCGTCCGCGAGCGCCAGAGTCGCGGTGTGGGTCGCGCCGTTCCAGGTCACGCCGTCGAGAGCGACCGGCTCGTCGTCGCCGAAGAGGGTCCCGCACAGGTCGGTCGCGAAGTCCTGGTCCGGGCCGGCGCCGAGCAGGAGGTAGTTGTCGGGATAGGTCACGTCGTCCGGATCGGAGTCGCCCGGCGGATCCTGGATCGCCTCGCTGAAGGTGACGAGGACCTTCGTGACCGCGACCCGCGCGGATTCACACGCCTCGAGCTCTCCGTCGCCCGTGCCGGGGACGGTGTCGACCCGCGTCACGGTCGGCGG
This sequence comes from Thermoanaerobaculia bacterium, assembly GCA_036397835.1. Lineage (GTDB taxonomy): Bacteria > Acidobacteriota > Thermoanaerobaculia > Multivoradales > J023 > DASWIG01. The sequence goes on along the minus strand of DASWIG010000814.1, from coordinate 2,541 downwards.
AAAGTCGACGAGAGAGCTGCTCTCCAAGGCGCCGTCGTTGGCCGCCACCGGGTCGTCCTCGTTGCCCGTCACGGACGCCGTGTTGACGATCGGCGCGGCGGCGTCCGGGTCCACCGCGACGGTGAAGCGCAGGCTGACCGCCGCGCCCGCCGCCAGCGGACCGAAGGGGCAGGTCACGGTCTGGCCGACCGCCGAGCAGCCGTTCGGCGAGCTCGTGAAGGCGAGCGCCGCCGGCAGCACGTCCGTGACCTGGCCGCCGGTCGAAGCCGACGGTCCCAGGTTGCTCACCGTCAGGGTATAGGTCAGCGGGGTGCCGGGGAGCACCGGGTCCTGGTCGTCGTCCTTGGCGAGGGAGAGGTCGGCGGCCGGCTCGCTCAGCGTGACGAAGACGGCAGCGGCGTTGTTGCCGCCGTTGGGATCCGTCGCGCCGCTGGGGACGAACGCGCTCGCCTCGTTGAGGATCGACCCGGCCGCGTCGTCGGCGATCCTCGCCGTGATCTCGTAGGTAACCGTCCCATCGGATTGCAGGGCGACCGAGCTGTCGTTGAGGACGCCGCTCCCCGCGGAAGAGCACGACGAACCGGACGAGGCTGAGCAGGTCCAAGTGACGTCGACGAGATCGACGCCAAACGCGTCGCTCACGGTGGCGGCGCTCAAGCAGCTCGGACCGTGGTTGGTGACCACAACGGTAAAGCCGATACCTTGCCCAGGCACCGCCAACGCGGTAGAAGCCGTCTTGCTCACACTGAGGTCGGCCTGCACTCCGACCACCATCGACACGGTCTCGGAGTCCGCGGCCAAGTCAGGGTCCTCGGCGATGACCGTGATGGTCTGGGATCCCTGGCCGCACGCCGGAGTCCACGTGATTCGCCCGGACTGTGAACCGATCGTCATCCCCGCCGGCGCGCCCGGACCAAGGCGGAAGGTCACGGGATCGCCGTTCGGATCGGTCGCCGAGACGGTGAAGTCCAGCGGACTGCCGACGTTGACGAAGAACGGCCCGCCGATCGGACCGAGCTGCGGCGGCTGGTTCGGGGCCGCGACCCGGAGCGTGATCTCCGTGGCGTCGTTGTTGGCAAAATTGCTCTCCGGCCGTTGCTCGGTTCCGGGCGGATTGATCCGCGCCCGGATCGGATACGTGCCGGGCGTTGCCGGCACCGTGAACGGCAACTCGAAAGACTGCTCGTGCATCACGTCGCCCCGCACCTCGGCAAAGGTGCGGTAGAGGAGCTCTTCCTGGCCCTCGATCTCCATGAAAACCTCGAAGATCGGCAACCCGAGGCTGAATCCGTCGCCGTTGTTGCGGGCGACATACCGGACGTCCTGCCGGCTTCCCGGCGGGAGCTCGCTGTCGGTGAAGGCTTGGGCGTTCAGCACGAAATCAGGCTGCGAGTTGTTGACGACGTGGACGAGAGCGTTCTCACGCATCTGGTCCGATCCCGATGACGTTGCATGCACCTTGATGTAGTAGTCGCCGGTGGGCAGATCGTCGTCCGCGCGAAAGCTCCTGGTGCAGCTCCTGGAGCTCCCGGCGCCGATCGCGCCCAGGGTGCACGTATAGGGACTGCCACCGAGTATGGACATGTTGAAAGTGTTGGCAATCTGGAATTCGAGGACGACGTTGAAGATCGTCGACGACCCGAAGTTAGCCACGAAGAACTCAATCTCGGCCGACTCGTTCGCCTCGAAGACGCCGTCGCCGTCGGCGTCGTCGACGATCGCCGAGCCCTGCCATTTCAGGTTGCTGCTCTGGGGAGTGTCGTTGACGACGATGATCTGGACGCTCTCAGTCCCCGCGTCCGCGTCCGTTACTTGGAACGTTTCCGTGAAATCGCTGAGGCTACCGTGATTCAGGCGAGTGTCGACGTCGATCTCAACGAAGAATTCACCAGCGTCCAGCGTCATGCCGCTCGGATGAATCAACTGGCCGTCAGGATTCGAGCTGAATTCGATCCACCTCGCCTCGTCGAACGGAGACTCGAACCAGACGGTGACCTTGGCCTCACGGCCCTCCATGACGTGGTGCGGATAAACCGAAACGTACATCTTCGGCATACCCTCTTCTTCCACCGTGAAGGCGAAGCTGTACAGCGCCGCCAGCGGAGTGCCCTGTTGATCGGAGACCGCACCCGCCGGAATGACGACCTCGTAGGTCTGTCCGCGCGTCAACGAGCTGTCTCGAACGATCGTCAACCTGCTGTCGGGGTGCCCGATCACCGCCGTAAACGGAACGGGGGTTCCATCGGATAACCGGAGCTCGATGCCGCCGAAGTTGGGGCCGGGCTGGACGTCCCGGTTGAAGTAGATCGTTGGATACGTGCTGGTCCCCACGCCGGCGTCGCCGTTGGCCGGAGCGGTAAAAGAAACGCCTAACGAGCCCGGCAGGGCAAACGAAGCATGGACGGTGAGGTCCCTGAACATGCCGAACGAACAGGGCTCAGTGCCGTAGCAGGTATCGCCCATGAAGCCGATGAACTGGTCGCCGCTGCCGGTGAGCGTGACGGAGGTGCCTTCCTCGATGCTGACGCTCGACGTCGAGCA
>DASWIG010000813.1:0-4955 GCA_036397835.1 Thermoanaerobaculia bacterium | reverse complement strand
CCAGGTTGGTGAGGATCTCGACGATGTCGCCATTCTGCAGCGGCGTGCGCAGCGGCACCAGCTTGCCGTTGACGCGGGCGCCGGCGCAGTGGTGACCGATGTCGGTGTGGACGCGGTAGGCGAAGTCGAGCGGCGTGGCGCCGCGCGGAAAGGCGAACACTTCCCCCTTGGGGGTGAAACAGTAGACCTCGTCGGGAAAGAGGTCGATCTTCAAGGTGGTGAGGAAGGTGCGCGGGTCCTCGATCTCCTTCTGCCACTCCACCAGCTGCCGCAACCAGAGGATGTTGCGGTCGCCCTCGGCGGGGTCGAGCTTGCCCTCCTTGTAGCGCCAGTGGGCGGCGATGCCCTCCTCGGCCACCAGGTCCATCTCGCGGGTGCGGATCTGCACCTCGAAGGGCTGCCCGTGCTCGCCCACCACGGTGGTGTGGAGCGACTGGTAGAGGTTGGGCTTGGGCATCGCGATGTAGTCCTTGAACCGGCCCGGGATCGGCCGCCAGCTCTGGTGCACCACGCCGAAGGCGGCGTAGGTGTCCTTCAGGCTGTCGGTGATGACCCGGAAGGCCAGGAAGTCGTAGAGCTGGGACACGTCGATCCCCTGACGGTGGAGCTTGCGGAAGATCGAGTAGTAGCGCTTGACCCGGTAGTTGATCTCGGCCGCGATACCGGCCGTCTTGAGGCTTGCCTCGAGCTGGTGGCGGATGCGCTGGATCAGGCTCTTCGAGACCCGCATCTTCTCGCGGACCTTGTCCTCGAGCTCGGCGAACTGCAGCGGATAGCGGTAGTAGAAGGCGAGGTCCTCGAGCTCGCCCTGGAGCTTCGCCATGCCGAGCCGCAACGCGATCGGGGCGTAGATCTCCAGCGTCTCGGCCGAGATCCGGCGCCGCGCCTCGGCCGGCATGTGCTCGAGGGTCATCATGTTGTGCAGGCGGTCGGCGAGCTTGACCAGGATCACCCGCGGATCGCGCGCCGAGGCCAGGATCATCTTGCGGAACGTCTCGGCCTGGGCGTCGTCGCGGCGCACGTAGGCCTGCCGGGAGATCTTCGACACGCCGTTGACGAGCAGCGCCACGTCGGGGCCGAACTTCTCCGCGATCTCCTCTTCGGTGGCCCCGGTGTCCTCCAGCACGTCGTGCAGCAACCCCACGGCCACGCAGTGCTGGTCGAACTTGAGGTCGGCGAGGATGTAGGCGACGTAAATCGGGTGGGTGATGTAGGGCTCGCCGGAGCGCCGCTCCTGGTCGTGGTGCATGCGCTCCGCGAAGGCGTAGACCCCCTCCAGGAAGTCCCTGTCGAACGGACGGGCGTGCTCCTCCATGCGCGCCAGCACGTCCTGGAGCTCCACGTTCTTGCGCGGCGCGATCGGCGGCTTCGACTTGGACGTGGGCATGGTCCCTCGCCTGCGCCGCGCACGGCGGCGCCGTGGGCGGACAAGGCCACTACATTATAAGGCCGGCAGCGGCCGCCGGCGCACCGCCGTGCGCGGCTATGGGGGGGCGGCGCCGGAATCGGGGGGCGGCTCCTCGCCGACGCCCGGCAGGCCCTCGAGCTCGCCCACCACCGCGAAGAGCTGGTTCTGGAGGCGGTCGGCGGAGTCGTCGCCGGCGGGATAGGTGTAGAGGACCCGCAGCTCCCGGTCCTTCTCGGGGTGGAGCAGGAAGACCGCGGTCTCCTCCACCACGGCGCCGGCCGCGCCCTGGTAGCGGCCGCGCGAGTAGTACGCCGCGCCCGGCAGCGAGGGCACCACGAGCTCCTGGCCGCCCTTGTAGTCGCCGCCCGGAAGCCCTTCGATCCGCGCCTTGTGCTGCTCGACCGCCGCCACCAGGTTGACGCTCGAGCCCGGCTCGCCGGCGGTGATCTCGAGACGGCCCTCGCCCTCGGCGAGCGCCAGCTCGATCGCCGGTCCCTCGCTGGCCACCACCTCGAAGGCCGCCGGCAGGCCGGCGATCGCCACGCCGAGCTCGGCGTTCTCCACCCGCCGAGCCACCGGCTCGCCGCTCTCCTCCGGCGCCTGAGCGCAGGCCGCCAGGACGAGGGCCGCCGCCAGGACGACGTTGGCAACGCGGACGGTCGGCTTCGTCATCCCATGATCACCTTGTACTCGCGCACCATCTCCTGCAGCGCCTTCTTGGCGTCGGCGAAGAGCATCATCGTGTTCGGGTACTCGAAGAGCTCGTTCTTGATGCCGGCGAAGCCGGGGGAGAGCGAGCGCTTGATCACGACGACGCTGTGGGCGTGGTGCACCTCGAGGATCGGCATGCCCCAGATCGGCGACGTCTTGTCCTTCATCGCCGCCGGGTTGACGACGTCGTTGGCGCCCACGACGATGACCACGTCGGTGTTCTTGAGCTCGGGGTTGATCACGTCCATCTCGAGGAGCTGCTCGTAGGGCACGTCGGCCTCGGCGAGCAGCACGTTCATGTGCCCGGGCATCCGGCCGGCCACCGGGTGGATGCCGTAGGTGACCTTCTTGCCGTGCTTCTCGAGCAGGTCGGCGAGCTCGCGCACGGTGTGCTGGGCCTGCGCCACCGCCAGGCCGTAGCCCGGCACGAAGACCACCGAGTCGCCGGCCTCGAGCAGCATCGCCGCCTCCTCGGCGCCGCCCGAGCGCACCGGACCGTAAGCGTCGGCGCCCGCCGGACCGCCGGCGACCTCGGCGCCGAAGCCGCCGAAGAGCACGTTGGCCAGGGTGCGGTTCATGGCCACGCACATGATCCGGGTGAGGATCAGCCCGGAGGCCCCCACCAGGGCGCCGCTGATGATCAGCGCGTTGTTCGAGAGCACGAAGCCGGTCATCGCCGCGGCGATGCCCGAGTAGCTGTTGAGCAGCGAGATCACCACCGGCATGTCGGCGCCGCCGATGCCGATCACCAGGCCGACGCCCAGGGCGAGCGAGAGCACGATCACCACGACGACGAGGATCGCGATCGTTCCCAGGTCGCTGGCGGCGAAGGCCGCCCAGCCGCCGAGCACCAGGGCGCCGGCGAGCATGAGCAAGTTCAAGACGTGGCGCCCGGGCAGCAGCAACGGCTTGTCGAACAGCGCGCCCGAGAGCTTGCCCCAGGCCACGACGCTGCCCGAGAACGTCAACGCCCCGATGAGCACCGACAGCACCGTGGTCGCCGCCGAGGACCCTCCGAGGACGTCGAACGCGCGCACCGGCACGCCCGGCTGGATGACCAGCAGCCACAGGTTCGAGGCGGCCACGAGCGCCGAGGCGGCGCCGCCGAAACCATTGAGCAGCGCCACCATCTCGGGCATCGCCGTCATCTGCACCCGCACCGCGGCGAAGCTCCCGACGAGACCGCCGACGAGGAGGCCCCCGAAGATCCACCAGGGATCGAAGGTGCCCATCTCGATAAAGGTCCCGACGATCGCGATCAGCATGGCGAGGGCCGCGACGGCGTTGCCGCGCCGCGCCGAGCGCACCCGGGTGAGGCCCTTGAGACCGAAGATGAAGAGCACCGCGGAGAGGAGGTAGAGCACCAGGACGACAGGATGGGCGGCTTCGTTCATTTCTTCTTACCACCGAACATCTTGAGCATCCGGTCGGTGACCAGGAAGCCGCCGGCGACGTTGATCATCGCGAACACGATGGCGAGGAACCCGAGGACCGTGGCGACGTCGGGATGCGTCGTGCGGGCCGCCACCAGCGCGCCGACGATGGTGATGCCCGAGATCGCGTTGGCGCCCGACATCAGCGGCGTGTGCAGCGTCGGCGGGATCTTGGTGATGATCTCGAAGCCGACGAAGATCGCCAGCACGAAGACGTAGATGCCGAAGAGCAGCACCCCGGTCATGCCTTGCCTCCTTCCACGGGTCCTGAAGCCAGCAGCGCCCGCGTGGGCTCGTGGCGAACCTCCCCGCCGTGGGTCAGGAGCGTTCCGGCGACGATCTCGTCGTCCAGGTCGAGCGCGACGGCTCCCTCCTTCAAGGTGATCCTGACCAGCGCCCAGACGTTGCGGGCGTAGAGCTGGCTCGCGTCGAGCGGCGTCGCCGCCGGCAGGTTGGACGGCCCGAGGATCACCACGCCCCGGTGGACGACCTCCTCGTCGGCGCGCGAGAGCTCGCAGTTGCCGCCCTGGGCGACCGCGAGGTCGACGACCACCGCGCCCGGCCGCATCGCCTCGACCATGTCGCGGGCGACCAGCAGCGGCGCCTTCTTGCCCGGCACCAGCGCCGTGCAGACGACCACGTCGGCCCCCGCCACGTGGCGGGCCACGATGGCGCGCTGCGCGGCCAGGAACTCGGGCGTCATCTCGCGGGCGTAGCCGCCCTCGCCCTCGCCGGTCTCCTGCCGCTCGGGCAGCTCGATGAACTTGCCGCCCAGGGATTCGACCTGCTCCTTGACCACCTCGCGCACGTCGGAGACCTCCACCACCGCGCCGAGGCGCTTGGCGGTGGCCAGCGCCTGCAACCCGGCGACGCCGGCCCCCATCACCACCACGCGGGCGGGCTTGATGGTGCCGGCGGCCGTCATCAGCAGCGGGAAGTACTTGTCCAGACGCGCCGCCGCCAGCAGCACCGCCTTGTAGCCGGCGATCGAGGCCTGCGACGAGAGCGCGTCCATGTCCTGGGCGCGGGTGGTGCGCGGCACCAGCTCCATCGCGAAGGAGCTGACCCGGCGCTCGGCGAGACGCCTGACCAGGTCGAGGTTGTGGTGCGGCGCCAGCAGCCCCACGAGCAGCGCGCCCTCCTTGAGCGCGCCGGCCTCCTCGAGCTCCGGCGAGGTCACGCAGAGCACCAAGTCGGCCGCCGCCAGGGCGGCCCGGCGCTCGCCGGTGAGCGTCGCGCCGGCCTTCTCGTAGGCCTCGTCGGCGTAGTGCGCGCCCGCGCCGGCGCCCTTTTCGACGACCACCTCGAGCCCCGCCTCGCGCATGTGCTTGACGGTCTCCGGCGTCGCCGCCACACGGGACTCGCCCGCGCGGATTTCCTGGGGAACGAAGACGTTGACCATG
>DASWIG010000812.1:0-4118 GCA_036397835.1 Thermoanaerobaculia bacterium | reverse complement strand
TGGCGCTCAAGGCCGGGGAGATGGCCGCGACCAACGGCGATCCGTGCCTGAAGAACCGCGCCGCCGGGGTGCTCGTCCACGCCCACGTCGCCCGCGGCGACCTGTTCTGGGCCGGCAAGGTCCTCTACGAGAGCCGCGACGCCGCGCTCGCCTGCTGTCCGCGCTGCCGCGGCGAGCACTTCCGCCGGGAGGGCGACCTGCAGGGCGAGCTGAGGAAGCCGCGGGAGGCCCTCGAGGCCCTGGCCCGGTGTCTCGCCGAAGCCGGCCATACCTTCGACGACGACGCCCGCGGACGCTTCCGCTTCGTGCGCGCGATCGCCTACCACCACGACGGCCAGCGCGACCGCGCCCTGGACGACGCAGGACGGGCGCTCGCGGAGCTGTCACTCTCCTCTCCCCGGGGCTTTTTCCTCGACACGGTGGCCTGCATGGCGATCTACGCGGGCGGCGGCGATGCGCGCCACGACGAGGTGGCCCTCGAGCACCTGCGGCGTCTGGACGAGCGGATCCGGGGAGGACGCTGGACGGAATTGCGCACGCGCATGAGCTGGGCCCGCGGCCATCACCACGCGCGTCTCGACGAGGCGCGGCCGGCGCGAGAGAGCCTGGAGAGCGCCTTTCGCAAGCTGCTCTTCGACGGCCACGAGCGCGAGATCGCGGCCGCCGCCGTCGACGTGGCGACGTTCCGCTGCCGGTCCGCCGAACCGCGGCAGCGGGACGTGGACGCCGCCTTGGAGGCGATCGGGCGCTGCCTGGCGAAGCGCGCGGACCTCACGGAGGACCGTCGCCGCGGGCTCGGCGAGATGGTGCGGGTCCTCCAGCGTCGGCCCGAGGCCGCGTTCGCGGAGCTGCGGGCGTTCCGCCGCTCGTTCACGGCGCCGGTTCCCGGCCGGCTCGGAGAGCGCGTCGCGCCACGCCTCGCCTCATGAGACGTAGAGCAGCCGGGCGAGGCCGCGCGCGACCCCGCAGGTCGCCGAGGACCTCCGCGGCCACGCGCTGGCCATAGAGGCTCTCGACGGCAATGGGATCGTCGAGGGGTCCCCAGTCCCAGGTCAAAAGCGGCCAGCAGCGTCACCAGGCGCCAACGGGCTCGAGCACCTCCTCGGGAGCCTTCCCGCCGTCGCGCATGGCGAGCGGCACGAAGGAGCGCCGGGTGGCGCCGACGTAGATCTGGCGCGGACGGTTGATGCGTCCCTTCGGGTCCTCGCGCATCTCCTTCCAGTGGGCGATCCAGCCGGGCAGCCGGCCGAGGGCGAACATCACCGTGAACATGTCGGTGGGGATGCCCATGGCGCGGTAGAGGATGCCGCTGTAGAAGTCGACGTTCGGGTAGAGCTTCTTGTCGATGAAGTAGTCGTCCTCGAGGGCGACCTGCTCGAGGTTCTTGGCGATCTCGAGCAGCGGATCGTCGACGCCGAGCTCGTCCAACACCTCGCCGGCCGCCGCGCGCAGCAACGTGGCGCGCGGGTCGAAGTTCTTGTACACGCGGTGGCCGAAGCCCATCAGGCGGAAGTCGGAGGTCTTGTCCTTGGCCAGGGCGACGTACTTGCGGTAGTCGCCGCCGTCGTCGCGGATACGCTCCAGCATCTCGATGACCTTCTGGTTGGCGCCGCCGTGGAGCGGCCCCCAGAGGGCACAGATGCCCGCGGAGATGGAGGCGAAGAGGTTGGCCTGGCTCGAGCCCACCATGCGCACGGTCGAGGTCGAGCAGTTCTGCTCGTGGTCGGCGTGCAGGATCAGCAGCAGGTTGAGGGCCCGGTCGAGCACCGCCGGCACCTCGTAGTCCTCGGCGGGCACGGCGAACATCATGTGCAGGAAGTTCTGGGTGTAGCTGAGGGCGTTGCGCGGGTAGATGAAGGGCTGGCCGAGGGACTTCTTGTGCGAGAAGGCGGCGATCGTCTTCGCCTTGGCCAGCAGGCGCACGATGTTGAGGTCCACGTCCTCGGCGCCGCTCCAGGCCGGGTAGTAGGTCGACAGCGACCCCACCATGGCCGAGAGGATCGCCATCGGGTGGGCTCCCGGCGGGTAGCCTTCGAAGAACTTCTTCATGTCCTCGTGGAGCAGGCTGTGGTAGGTCAGCTTCTCCTCGAAGCCCGCCAGCTCCTGGCGGTCGGGCAGCTTGCCGTAGATCAGCAGGTAGCAGACCTCGGTGAAGCTGGCTTCCTTGGCGATGTCCTCGATCGGGTAGCCGCGGTAGCGCAGGATGCCCTTCTCGCCGTCGATGAAGGTGATGGCGCTCTGGCAGGAGCCGGTGTTGCCGTAGCCGGGGTCGAGGGTAATGGCTGTCGACGTGGCGCGCAGCGAGGCGACGTCGATGCCGATCTCGCCCTCGCTGCCTTCGACGAGCGGCAGCTCGTGCTCCGTTCCTTTCAAGATCAGCTTGGCCGTGCTCATGGGGATCTCCTTTCTTCAGCCATCGCTGGTGAAATCGTTGACCCTCTTACTCTCGGTCAGGTGGCCTGCCGGGCGCACTATCCTGGACGGGAGTCTTTCTGGTTCCTCTCAGGTAGGTAGGGCGCCCCCCGAACAGACGGGGGCGCTGACCTCGAGACGCCGCCGAGCAACCCCCAGTTGCCGCTGGCGTTCGACGAGAGCCTTCGTGCTCGTCCAACTCCTCGACGAGAGGGGCCCTGATCCGGAGCTACGAGGTGAGCTTCGTGGAGGAGCAATAGTCCGTCGATCGTTGCCGGTGGCGGCGGCGGGTAGGGCGGTATACTCCAGCCATGGCTTCCGAGATCGACCTGCTGCTGCGATTCCTCGACGAAGGCTTCGACCGCAAGGCGTGGCACGGCCCCAACCTGACGAGCGCGCTGCGCGGCCTGACGCCGGAGCAGGCGTCGTGGCGCCCGGCGACGGGCCGCAACTGCACCTGGGACCTGACGCTCCACTGCGCCTACTGGAAGAACGTCGTCCGCCGCCGTCTCGGCGTCGATCCCGAGGACCGCTTCCCGCTGCCGGGGAGCGACTGGCTGCCGCTGCCGGAGCCGCTCGACGACGCGGCCTGGCGCTCCAGCTTGCGCCTGCTCAAGGACGAGCACCGCAAGCTGCGCGCGGCGGTCGCCGGCCTCACCGTCGCCGAGCTCTACCAGCCCGCCGCTCCCAACCGGAAGCGGCCGCGGATCGAGCACGTCCGCGGCATCGCCGCGCATGACCTCTACCACGCCGGCCAGATCCGGCTGCTGCGCCGCCTGATGCCGTCGTAGCGGGCGAGCGCCCAAGACCGCGGCGGTTCCCGAGCGGTACACTTTCCAGCGCCATGCGCGTGCTCGTCTTCTGGGCAGTGGTCGGCGGCGGCCTCATCGTCGGCCTGCTGACGACCCTGTGGGGCTCGTCGTCACCCTGGTGTCCGCGGCCGTCCTGCGGCGTCCCGGTGGCGGCGGCGGCACGTGGTGGACCTCCATCGCGGCGCGCACGCGCGCGTCGGCGGCGGCTGAAGAGCGTTCGCGAGCGGTCAACGTCCTCCGGACGCGGACGGCGTCCGAGGATCTCGACTTCACGGTCTGCCATCAATCGCCCATGACCTGATCGGCACGATTCGATATGGCCTCAGCGTCAGCGATGGCCAGAATGAAATCATCCACCGTATGGACGGACTCGCTGCTGCCTTTTCTCGAACCTTCCAAGTACCAGCGGAGGTCAGCCAAGCCGTCGTCGAATTCCCAACCATTCTCGGGCGCGAGCTCATCAGCGAAGCGATCGTCTGGTCTCAGCTTACGGCTCGGTATGCCAAGAGCGTCTTCGATCAGCTTGAGCGCTCGTGCTACCACCTCCGGGGAGACGCCACCATCGCGGTAGAATTGCTTCCAAAGGCGCTCGACAGAGAGGACAGGTCGGTCCGCGAATCTCTCGACGCGCAGACGATCCGCTCTCCGGCCGAAGATCCAGATGAGAGCTCCTGCCGCCACGACGACTACAGCCATGATCACAGTACTACTGTAAGTCATTGGAGGCTTCGGATCGGCCCGACCGATTTTTCCTTGCCAGTAGTATGTCCTCTAAGAGCTCTCCGATAGTTGTCGGGCAGACCTCTCGACGATCGAGACCAGCGGCGTCGCGTGCTTCCTCTGCCTCGTCATGCAAATCGTTCCAGGCTACGCTAAATTCAGCTAGGTAAGAGA
>DASWIG010000811.1:0-15118 GCA_036397835.1 Thermoanaerobaculia bacterium | reverse complement strand
CGGCTCGGGCGGCCTGGCGCCCTCGACGGGGACCGCCGTCAGGAGGTAGACCCGCTCGCCCCAGACGATGGGCGCGGCATGGCCGCGGCCGGGGATGGGCACCTTCCAGCGCACGTTCTCGGTCTCGCTCCAGCGCACCGGTGGATCGGCGGCGGGGGCGACGCCCGTGCCCTCGGGTCCGCGCCATTGCGGCCAGTCGGCGCCGGCGGCCAGCGGCAGGGCGAGGCTCCAGATAGCGGTGAACGTCAGCAGCTTCTTCATCGCGACTCTCCTCAGTCTCGGGTTGTCGTGTATCGAGGTTGCCGTGTATTATAGATGATCCGCGACGTTCGAGCATCGCCTCGAGCTAAGATGGCGGCCATGATGAAGAGCGCCGGTGGAGCGGCGGCCGCACAGCTCCCGTTGTTCCACGAGTCCAGACGGTCCCGCTCCGCGGACGGCGCACTCGGCATCGAGCGTTCCTTCGACGTCCCCTTCGTCGCCCAACTGGCGCTCAGAGAAAAGCAGATCCAACAGAACTACCGGCCTGTCATCGCGGTCCACAAGTGGTTCGCCCGCCGCCCGGGCACCTTGTTCCGGGCCTTGCTCCTGTCGGAGTTCTGCGCTCCGCCCCTCGACGAGTGCTTCTATCGTCCGCACGCCCTCGAAGGCCTGCGGATTGCGGACCCCTTCATGGGCGGCGGCACGCCGCTCCTCGAGGCCAACCGGCTGGGCTGCGACGTCAGCGGGTGGGACATCAACCCGATGGCCTACTGGATCGTCGGCCAGGAGATCCGCCACGTGGACCTCTCCGCCTACCGGCGAGCCGCGGGGGGGATCGGGTCGTGCCTCGATCGGGAATTGGGGCACGTCTACGCGACGCGGTGCGGGATTTGCCGCAATGACGCCCTGGTCAAATACTTCCTGTGGGTCAAGACCCTGAGCTGCGGCTCCTGTCGCCGTACGATCGACCTCTTCCCGGGCTACCTGGTGGCCGCCGCCGGACGCCATCCGCGCAACGTCCTGGTTTGCGCGTCGTGCGGCGAGCTCAACGAGGCCGAGGACCGCGACGCGCCGGGTCAGTGCCGGGACTGTGGACAGGCCCTTCGCCTGGATGGCCCGGCAAGCCGGGGGCGTTGCGAGTGTCCGGAGTGTGGCGAGGTCAACTCCTATCCCGACGGCGTCAACGGTCCTCCGGTCCACAGGATGTTCGCCCTCGAGTACCACTGCTGGCACTGCAAGCGGACCCACCGGGGGCGGTTCTTCAAGAAACCTGATCCCGAAGACCTCGCCCGCTTTGAGGAAGCGGCTGCCAGGTGGAGAGGCTCGCGGCCCCGGTTCGTACCTGAGGACCCGATCCCCAGAGGCGACGAGACGGACCGCCTCCACCGCTGGGGCTACCGCCATTACCGGGAGATGTTCAACGAGCGCCAGCTTCTCGGTCTGGAGCTCCTGGCGAGGCAGGTGGCCAAGAGCCGGGACGTCCGAGTGCGCCACGCCCTCGCCACGAACCTCTCCGATCTCCTGCGGTATCAGAACCTGCTCTGCCGCTACGACACCTCGGCCCTGAAGTCGCTCGACGTCTTCTCCGTCCACGGTTTCCCGGTCGGTCTGGTGCAGGCGGAATCGAACCTCCTGGGCATCCGCCATCCCGCGACCGGCGTCAACGTGGGAAGCGGCGGGTGGGCGAACGTCGTCGACAAGTTCGCCCGCGCCAAGGAGTACTGCGAGGCGCCGTTCGAGATCGAAACCCGGAACGGCCGCAAGGTGGTGATTCCCGTCGCCGGGGAGTGGATCGGCGAGGAGCGAGATCAAAACGGCACGAGCGAATCCCGGCGGGTGGACTTGCGCTGTGGGACCGCCACACGAGCGTTCCTGAAGCCAGGGAGCCTCGACGCCGTTCTGACCGATCCCCCTTACTTCGCCAACGTCCAGTATGCGGAGCTGATGGACTTCTGTTACGTATGGCTGCGCCGCCTGGTGGCCGTCGACGAGCCGGCTTTCGCCGCGGCGTCGACGCGTAATCCCGACGAGCTCACGGGCAACGCCACCATGGAGCGCGATCTGGAGCACTTCACGGCAGGCCTGTCCGGCGTCTTCCAACGTATGGCGACCGCTTTGAAACCCGGCGCACCGCTCGCTTTCACCTATCACCACAACCGGCTCGACGCCTACCATCCGGTGGCGGTCGCGATCCTCGACGCGGGGCTCCTGTGCAGCGCGTCGCTGCCCTGCCCCGCGGAGATGGGGGGCTCGATCCACATCCACCGTACGACCTCGTCGATCATCGACACGGTCTTCGTCTGCCGCGCCACCGGTGCCGTTTCCCGGCGATCGCTGGTCAGGACGCCGGAGGGAATCGCCGGGCTCGTCGACGCCGATCTCGCGCAGCTGCGTCAGGGAGGCGTCCGCGTCACGCGCGGCGACGCCCGCTGCGTCGCCTATGGCCACGTGATCCGAATGGCGGTCTGGAGGCTCGCCGAGGTCTGGGACCGATCGGTCTCCTGGGAGGAGAAGCTGCACCGGATCCAGGCCGCCGTCGAGCAGAGCAGCTTCGAGGTCGTCGAGATCCTGAGTCGGGCCGTGGAGCCCTGAGCGTCGTGTCCGACCCCGGATCCCACCGCTGCCTCAACTGCGACGCTCCCGCGCCCGAGAGCTTCTGCCCCCGCTGCGGCCAGGCGACCCGCGAGCGCCGGGCTCCCTTCTTGAGCATCGTGAAAGAGGTCCTCGACCATCTCTCCCTCGACGGCGCGCTGCCGCGCAGCCTCTTCAACCTGCTGCTGCGGCCGGGAAGCCTCACCGAGCTCTACCTGGCGGGCAAACGCGCCTCCTACGTGCCGCCGGTCCGGATGTACCTGGTGATCAGCCTGGTCTTCTTCGTCATCTTCGCGATCAGGCCGCCCGACGTCTCCGAGGTCGACGTCTACGTCGGCGGCGAGCTGGTGGGACCGACCAAGCCGGAGCCCGGAGCCGGGCCGCGGGTCCGCGGCACGATCCGGATCCTGGACTCCCCGGACGAGACGGACTGGCTCAACGCCTGGGTCGAGAGGCGGCTGCTGGCCGGGAAGCGGGAACGCTTCCAACAGATGGATCCCCAGAAGCTCGTCGACGAGCTCTTCCACGGCTTCCAGCGACACGTCAAGCTGGCGCTCTTCGTCTTCCTGCCGCTGCTGGCGCTGGCCCTGAAGCTGCTCTTCCTGCGCTCAGGAAGCCTCTACTTCGACCACCTGATCTTCGCCCTGCACTTCCAGTCGTTCCTCTTCCTCGTCCTGTCGCTCGCCCGGATCTTCCACAGCCTCTGGCTCTACGCCTTCGCCGTCCTGGCGCTCTTCCCCCTCTACCTGGTGCTGGCGTTGCGCCGCGTCTACCGTCAGCGGTGGCGGTGGATCGTCATCAAGGCCGTCGCCCTCGGCCTGGCGTACTTCCTCCTCCTGGGCCTGGTGCTCGGAGGCGTGATGGTGGTCGTGATGCGGGGCATCTAGCCCCGGAATCGAATCGGCGCCTGTCCTCGCCGGAATCGGGCTGAACGTGCTCGGGTTCAGCTCGAGAGTCTACGAGTGGCCATGATCTGAGGCCTACGCCCCCGCGCGGCAACAGGATGGGAGCAGATCCTTTTTGGCTCCCGAGGCCGATTGCCGGCGGCCGGCGAATCGGCTAGCGTGGTGACCTCGACCACGAAGGGAGGCGAGCCATGGGCAAAGCCAAGGCGAAGGCGAAGCTGAAAGCGGAAGAGGGCCACTACGAGCCGACCGAGGCCGAACAATACGTGCTCGACCATGTCCCCCAGGCCTACAAGGACGGTCTCGAGCTCAAGGCGTGGTATGAGCGCAAGGCGGCGACCGGTTCCTTCGACGACAAGTTCGACCTCGTGCGCGAGACCAACATCCCCGCCCACGACTACGGCTACCTCGACACCGCCCGGATCGACGGCAAAGACGTCAAGGTCTTCGGCGACGTCCAGGAGCAGTTCTTCGACCAGCCCAAGGAGCTGGCGGCCGGCGGCAAGGTGCCGGCGGGGTGGTCGGAGCAGCTCCGCGAGTTCGTGCTGAAGTACTTCCTGCACGTCAGCTCGGCGCACCAGATCGAGCCGGTGCCGCAGCGCACCGGCGCCGCTTCGCACCCGCCGTTGGCGTTCCTCTCTGCCTGTCTCAAGGATCGCCACGACCGCGGCGGCATCGGCTTCTACCAGCTCGCCTACAAGAAGAAGGACGGCGGCAAGGTGGGCTGGTTCTCGGAGGCCGAGCAGTTCGACTTCGTCGACCTCACCGAGCTCGGCACCAAGTACGACTGGGTGCTGGCCAAGGCGCGGCTCTACCAGTTCTCGCTCACCATCTATCCGGTCGGCCCGCTCTTTCCCTTCACCTTCGCCGACCCCTACGAGCACGTCTACGTGTTGTTCATGCCGGAATTCGTCGTCGACGAGCCGCGGGTCGGCGGCAAGCGCACCGTGGTCGACCCGGAGACCGGCGACGAGCACAAGGTCCTCGCCGAGTACGGCTTCGGCTTCGCGCTGGTGCAGAACCTCTCGAGCTACGCGCCGGTCACTATCGGCCCGCAGATCTTCGACCTCGGGATGCAATATTTCCGCTTCCGCCTGCTCGAGGACGGCCGCATCAGCTCGAAGATGGTGTTTTGCGCCAACCAGCTCACCTACCTCTTCAGGCTCAACGCCAACCCCCTGGTGTGGCCGTTGCGCGCCGCCGAAGCGCTGTCGCTGAAGCTGGCGCCCGGGCTCACCAAGCCCCTCCAGGGACTCATCGACGCGCTGCCCTTGAGCGACGTCTGGATCGACGTGGTCTTCGACGCGGTCCGCGCGCTCGACGTGCTCACTCTCGGCGAAGCCGCCAAGCGTTACTGCATCTCGGTCGAGCAGATCCAGAAGGACGTGCTGATCAAGCACGACATGGTCTTCTACGGCATGATCGCCGACACCTTGCGGATCTGGCGCCAGGTGCGCGACTGGACGGACGCGGCCGCGATCCCGGCGTGGGTCCGGTTCGGCGAGCCGGCTCAGGCGGGGTGAGTAAACCCTGCCCCGGCCGGGGCCCGCCGGGTTGAAACCCCCGGCTACCGGCTAACGCCCTTCGGGCTGGGATCCGGGGGCTGACGCCCCGGCCGGGGGTTGAAACCCCCGGCTACCGGCTAACGCCCTTCGGGCTTGAGAGAACTCGCAGGCCGTCAGGGGGTAGAAGCTGACGCAGCTCTTCTCTGAAGGAGACGGTCCGGTGGTGCTCTTCCTGGCGTTGTATGTATTGTTGCACGACCGCCGCTTGGGATTCGCTGACCGTGAAGGCTCCATAACCATCCTGCCAGGCAAAGGGCGATTGCGGTCCAAGAGTCTCGCTCATCCACCGTGACGATGTTCCTTTGATCATCTTGATCATTCTCGTTATGGTTTGGTCTGGTTTCATGAAGAGGAACACGTGGACGTGATCAGGCATACCTCCGGTTTCGATAGGCTCGCCGCCCTCTCGGCCGATCACTTCCTCAATCGTGGAATGGAGCCTGGCGCTCGCCTCGGACGGAATGAGCCATAGTCTGTTCTTGGTGCTGAAGACCAAGTGGTATCTCAGTCTGTGGAAAGTATATTGAGGATGTAATTCGGAAGTACCGCGGCGCTCAAGTCCATGGATGTCGAGAAACCGTTGCAGCTCCTCCGCAAAGGACATCGTCGAGTGGCGGTGTCCTTGCTCTCGGATATACCGTTCGACGGCCGGAACCTCCGATTCGCTGACACTGAAGGCGGCATACCCACGCTGCCAGGAGAATGGCGAGGTATGCCCCTTCAACCACCTCGAAGTGCTGGCTTTGACGGCGGCGATCGTATCGGCAACGGAACGGGTCGGCTGCATGCCGAACAAAAGATGGACGTGGTCTGAGGTCCCGCCGCGTGTGATCAACCTGGTATCCCGGCGTTGAAGAATCCCGCCGATGTAATCTCCGAGACGAGCTTGAAGGTCCGGCTTGATCCACGGCTGCGCGTCAAGGGCACTGAAGAAGACGTGGTACTTCAGCTGCGTGTAGATATTAGCCATGGGACTCCAGGCCCGGAGGGCATCAGCAGGTAGGCAGGGAGCATACACCGGAACTTCAGCCCGCAGGGCGTCAGCCGGTAGCCGGGGGTTTCAACCCCCGGCCCGGGGGCGCCAGCCCCCGGATCCCAGCCCGCAGGGCGCCAGCCGGTAGCCGGGGGTTTCAACCCCCGGCTCAGGGGCGCCAGCCCCCAGATCCCAGCCCGCAGGGCGCCAGCCGGTAGCCGGGGGTTTTCAACCCCCGGACCGGGGGCTTCAGCCCCCGCCCCGAGCCTCCGCAGCCCCCTCGAGGATTCCCGTCGCCCGGTCGACCTCGGCCGCGAATGCCAGGAGCGTCTCGGCGACGACTGCGATCTGCTCCTCGGCGAGTTGCCATTTCCGCTGCTCGATGGCCTCGCGGATGCTCGGCATCGTCTTTGGCGCGTAGCCCGTGTAGACGCCCGGCGCGTAGATCTGGTGACGGTACCACGCACGCCCCGGCAGACCGTGCTCGCGGGTCAGGGCGCGCTCGGTGCGGAAGAGGATCCGGTTGAGCTCACGGCGCTCGTCGTCGGCGAGCGCGCGCTCGCCGGAGGCCACCGGTTCGTAAGCCTCGGCGTAGTCCGCCGCGCTCTTCTCGAGACGCGCGAGGGCGTTCTTGAGCGGCGCCGTGTTGAGGTACGGCACCTCGCCCTCGGGCTCCGGCACCACCCAGGTCTTCTTCGGGTCGAGCACCGCCGCGAAGACGCCGTCGGCGATGCGGCGGTTCTTCTCCGCGGTCTCCTTGCGCATCGCCTCCGGCATCTCCGCGATTTCCTCGACGTAGAGGCCGACCGAGTCGACGAAGGCGCCGATCTCGAAGGGCAGGATCTCGGCGTTGGCCAGACGCAGCACGGTGCGCCCGGCGGTCTGCGCCAGGGCCACGCCGTAGGCGAAGTCCGGGTCCATGAAGCGCACGTAGTGGTCGAAGGAGTCGTAGATCGAGTGGTACTGGCCGTACTCGTCCTCGTCGCCGAAGCTGACGTTGAGCGAGGCGATGCCGAGGTGCTGCAGGAAGGGCCCGTAGTCCGAGCCCGAGCCCAGCGGGCGGATGCGCAAGTCCGCGCGCTCGCGCGCCTCCTCGGCGGCCTCCGGCGGACCCCAGAAGACGGTGGCCGCCCTCGCCCGCTCGAGCACGCTGATCCCCAGTTGCGGATCGGCGACGTCGCGCATCGTCTCGTTGACCAGCCGCTCGAGGGTGTGCGAGCCGCCGGCGCCGTAGAAGCCGCGGCTGTTGCTGTCGGAGTTGACGTAGGCTACGGCCTTCTCGCGCAGCTCGGCGGCGTGCGCCTCGGCCCACTCCGTCGAGCCCATGAGGCCCTGCTCCTCGGCGTCCCAGCCGGCGTAGACGATGGTGCGCCGCGGACGCCAGCCGGTCTTCGCCAGCTCGGCCACCGCCCGCGCCTCCTCGAGCACCGCGACCATGCCGCTGACCGGGTCGGTGGCGCCGAAGACCCAGCCGTCGTGGTGGTTGCCGCGGATCACCCACTGGTCGGGCTCCTCGGCGCCGGGGAGCATCGCGATGACGTCGTGCGCCGGCGCCAGGTCCCAGTCGAACTCGACCTTGAGTCGCACGGTGGCCGGCCCCGGCCCCAGGTGGTAAGCGATCGGCAAGGTACCGCGCCAGCCCTCGGGGGCCAGGTGGCCGCCGAGGGCGGCGAGCAGGGGCTGGGCGTCGGCGTAGGAGATCGGCAGGGTGGGGATCCTGGTGAGCACGGGGACCTCCTCCCGCGGCCGCCGCTCGGCGTCCTCGGTGGCGCCGGCGAAGGGCGTCAGCGGATCGCCGCCGTAGTGGCTGAAGTCGAGCACCGAGCCGCGCTGCACCCCGTGCGGGCCGCGCCAGCCGCCTTTGGGGTAGACGTCGCCCTGGAAGTAGCCGTCGCCGCCCGGATCGGAGTAGATGATGCAGCCGATGGCGCCGTGCTCGGCCGCCACCTTGGGCTTGATGCCGCGCCACGAGCCGCCGTAGCGGGCGATCACCACCTTGCCGGCGACGTCGACGCCGCGCAGCGCCAGCTCCTCGTAGTCGTCGGGCACGCCGTAGTTGACGTAGACGAGCTCGCCGGTCACGTCGCCGTCGACGGAGTAGGCGTTGTAGGTCGGGAGGTGCGCCTCCTGCTGCGCCGAGGTCGCGTCGCCGTCGACCGGCGGCTCGACGAGCTGCGCGGTGTAGGCGTGGGGAGCGATCATCTCGAGCACCCGGGTCTTGGGGGTGGGGAAGAGCACGTGGAAGGTCTCGATCCGCGCGTCGTAGCCCCAGGACCGGAAGAGCTCGAGCATGAGCTCGGCGTTGGCGCGGCCGTGGGGCGAGCCCACGTGATGGGGCCGGGCGGTCATCCGCCGCATCCATTCCCTGAGGTTCTCGGCGTCGAGGACCTGGTCGAAGCGCTCCTCCAGGGCGCGCTGCTCGGCCGCCGCCGCGGCGCTGAAGCCGCGCAGCGGCGGCGCCGCGGGCTCGTCCGCCCGGAGGGACGCAGACGGGAAGAGCGTCAGGGAGAGGAGGCCGAGAACCGAGCTTTGCAGCAACGAGCACTTCATCGACGGTGACTCCTTCTTCAGTATGACTCGTTCAGGAGTATGACTTGTTCAGGCGCCCGCGCAGCAGGCCTCCAGGCCGTCCGCCTCAGAACGCCACGTGCCCGGACTTCTTGAGCTTCCAGAAGAATATCTGGGCGTCGAGCTTGGGCATCGGGCTCATCTTGAGGATCGACCGGATGTCGTAGCTACCGTCGATCCGGGTCAGCATGAAGCCTTCCTGGGGCGAGATCTTGAGCTGGGTGAGCTGCTCCATCCCGCACTTGAGCTTGGGCACCGACGAGAGCTTCACGCCGTCGCGCTCGAGGGCCTCGCCGACCCTCAGCTCGCCCTCCTCGGCCGCCCGCAGCACGCTCGGGCCGCCGCCCGCAGCGGTCTTGGCCCGGCGGTAGCTGTCCAGCGCCTCCTGGAGGTCGCCCAGGCGGAGCTGCTCGTCGCCTTTCTGCACCAGGCCTTCGGCCTCGGTTTTCGGCGGCGCCGGCGGCGCCGCGGCCACCCCCGGCGGCGCGCCGCCGGCGAAGTGAAGGGTGCGGCCGCCGACGTTGACGGCGCCGCCGCCCTGCTGCTGGGCATAGGCGGGATGGGCGCCGGAGGGCGGATCGTAGCCGGCAAGATGCATGGGATAGCCAGCGGGCATGGCCGGGTAGCCCATCGGGATCATCTGGGGCATCATCTGCGGGTAGCCCTGGGGCATTTGTTGCGGCGCCGGCTCCTTGGCCCCGTCCTTGGCCTCGACCTCGACCTCGACCTCGATCACGCGCGGCCGCACGACCTTGATGACGCCCTGCTCCACGTACTGGGCCAGGATCTTGGCGATCATGAAGAGGCTGGTCTGGGAGCCCTGGCTGATCTCTTCCACGGTGCGGTCGTCGTCGATCCACTCGAGGATGCGCTTGTCGACCTCGTCGATCTCGAGGCCCTCGAAGTCGGCCACCAGCACCGGCACCGCCAGCGGCGAGGGCACCCACTCGCGGATGCGCAGCCATTCGTCCATGCGCCGCGAGCCCTCGAGCACGATCCACTGCACGTCGAGGTGCATGCGGATGAAGGTCTCGGCGGGCAGCTCGTCGTCGAGGAAGACGAACTCGCCCGCATCCCAGGTGAAGACGTCGTAGATGGACTCCTCGGCCTTGAGCTGCAGCACCTCCTGGAGCTGCTCCTCGGTGATCGACCCCATGCCGACCAGGATCTGGCCGAGGAGCTTCTTCTCCTCCTTCTGGCGCGCCACGGCGGCGTTGGCCTGCTCCTCGGTGATGAAGCCGTGGCTGGTGAGGAAGGCGCCGAGGTACTCTTTGCGGTCGGTCGAGGCCGAGGAGACGATCACGCCGTCCTCGAAGAAGATCCGCTTCTTGATCTTCTTGCCGTCGATGACCAGGGTGCCGGTCTTGCGCCCCTGCGAGAGCCATTGCAGCAGCTCCGCCAGGGCCATCGTCTTCAGGTTGCCCGAGATGCCCATGAGACCTTTCGCGGCGACGAGGCGAGACCGTCCGCGGCGCCTCTCCCGACGGAGTATAGACGATCCGCGGCCGGCGGCCGGCGCCCGAGGAGCTAATAGAACTGGACCGGGATGGTCGGATCTTCGAGGTGGATCGTCTCGGTGAAGCGCACCAGGCGCTCGGGCAGCGACATGACCAGCGTCGACGTGCGCGAGCCGCCGCCGAAGAAGCGCACGCCGCGCAGGAACTCGCCGTCGGTCACGCCGGTGGCGCTGAAGACGATCGACTCGCCGCGCGCCAGCTCCTCGGTGGCGAGGACGCGGCCGGCGTCCGGGAAGCCGTGCTCGGCGAGGCGCTTCTTCTGCTCCTCGTCGACGGCCACCAGGCGCGCCTGGATCTCGCCGCCGAGACAGCGCAGGGCGGCGGCGGCGATCACCCCCGCGGGCGCCCGGCCCACGCCCATCACCGCGTGGACGCCGGTGCCGCGCACCGCCGCCGCGATGCCGGCCGACAGCTCGCCCTCGGCGATCAGCCGGATGCGGGCCCCGGTGTCGCGGATGTCGGCGACGAGCTGGCGGTGGCGCTCGCGGTCGAGCACGACCACCGTCAGGTCGCTGACCTCGCGGCCGAGGGAGCGGGCGACGTTGCGCAGGTTCTCGGGCACCGGTGAGTCGAGGTGGACGGCGCCGCGGGCGGTGGGCCCGACCATGATCTTCTCCATGTAGACGTCGGGCACCGCGAGCAGCCCGCCGCGCTCGGCGGCCGCCAGCACCGACACCGCCCCGGGCGCGCCGGTGGCGCACAGACGCGCGCCCTCGAGCGGGTCGACGGCGACGTCGACCTCGACGCCGTCGCCGGCGTCGCCCACGCGCAGGGTCGTGCGCTCCTCGCTCTCCGCCTCCGCGATCGCCACCCGGCCGGCCGCGGCCAGACGCTCAAGGGCCTCGCGCATCGCCTCCGCCGCCACCCGGTCGCAATGCTCGCCGTCGCCGTAGCCCATGGTCTGGGCGGCGGCGCGCGCGGCCCTCTCGGTCACGGCCACGAAGTCGTGCTCGAGCTGGCGCAACAGCGACATCAACTCCCTCCGGTGCCGACCGGCGCCTTGGCGGCGCTCGGCTCCCTGGCCGGAGCACGCTCGGGGGCGTTGAAGGCGGCGATGCCGGTGATCGCCTCGCCGATGATCAGGTTGTGGACGTCGTGGGTCCCCTCGTAGGTGTAGACCGACTCGATGTTGAGCATGTGGCGGATCACCGGATAGTCGTCGACGATGCCGTTGGCGCCGAGCACCTCGCGCGCCAGGCGCGCGCACTCGCGGGCCACCCACACGTTGTTGCGCTTGCCGAGCGAGATGTGGAAGTGCTTGGCGCGGCCGGCTTCCTTGAGCTTGGCGAGTTGGTAGACCAGGAGCTGACCCTTGGTGATCTCCGAAACCATCCACACCAGCTTGTCCTGCACGAGCTGGTGGCAGGCGATCGGCTGGCCGCTCCACTGCACCCGCTCCTTGGCGTACTCGAGCGCCGTGTGGTAGCACTCCATGGCCGCGCCGAGCCCGCCCCAGGCGATGCCGTAGCGCGCCTGGTTGAGGCACATCAGGGCGTTCCTGAGGCCCACCGTCTCCGGCAGGATGTTGGCCGCCGGGATCCGGCAGTCCTGAAAGCCCAGCTCCGACGTGGTCGAGGCGCGCAGCGAGAACTTGCCGTGCTGGTCGGAGGCGGTGTAACCGGGCGTGCCCTTCTCTACCAGGAAGCCGCGCACCCCGTCGTCGGTCTTCGCCCACACCACGGCCACGTCGGCCAGGGTGCCGTTGGTGATCCACTGCTTGGAGCCGCTCAGCACCCACTCGTCGCCGTCGCGCCGCGCCGTGGTGCGCATGCCGCCGGGGTTGGAGCCGAAGTCGGGCTCGGTCAGACCGAAGCAGCCGATCGCCTCGCCCGAGCCCAGGGCCGGGATCCAGCGATCCTTCTGCTCCTGGCTGCCGAAGGTGTAGATCGGGTACATCACCAGCGCGCTCTGCACCGAGACGAAGCTGCGCAGACCCGAGTCGCCGCGCTCGAGCTCCTGCATGATGAGGCCGTAGGCCACGTTGCCCAGCCCGGGCAGGCCGTAGTCGGCGATGGTGGGCCCGAAGAGGCCGAGCTTGGCCATCTCCGGCACCAGCTCGAGGGGCGTGCGGCACTCGCGGTGGCACTCCTCGATGATGGGCTTGACCAGGTCGTCCACGAACTCGCGGACCGTGTCGCGCACCATCCGTTCCTCGTCGGTCAGCAGCGCGTCGAATTCCATGAAGTCGACGCCGGGGAATCGTTTCACGGGGGCACCTCCTGTGTTGCGGCGCCGGTCTCGATGGGCGCCGGTACCGGGGTGGGCAGGTCAGGGGCGGGCCGCTCGCCAGGCCCGCGCGCTCAGAGCGCGGGACGTTCGAGAACCGGCGGCTCGTGGCGAGGAGCAGGCGCACAGACGCCTGCGCCGATCTTACCACGAGGGCGCGGGCGGTGTATGATGCGCGGCGCCATGAGCAAGCTCATCGGAGGCAGCGCCTACGGCATGGTGCAGCAGGTCGCCGACGGCTACGTCCTGGTGACCGAGCGCACCTTCAAGGGCCTGGCGCCCCAGGACCTCCAGCAGATCCTCTTCGAGGTGGAGAAGCACCTGCGCACCCTGCGCGGCGACCAGCCGGCCGCCGAAGACGTGCAGGCGGTGCAGGCCCGGCACCGCAAGATCCAGCGCCTGACCTCGTGCCGGACGCTGATCCAGAACTACCGCAAGCGGTTCCGCCGGTGAGCCGCCATCTGCTAGACTCTCGCCGCGATGCCCGTCCAGAGCTCTCAGGTGCGCATCTCGATCGGCAGCCGGTTCGAGCACATCGACCTGATCCAGATCGTCGTCGACGACGCCCTGGCCCGCCTGGGCCTCGACGAGGACTCGCGTCATTGGGTGGGGATCGCGGTCCGCGAAGGGGTCGCCAACGCCATCAAGCACGGCAACCGGCAGGACCCCGACAAGGAGGTCGAGGTCGAGCTCGCCATCGAGGACGACCACGCCGTGATCCGGATCGAGGACTCGGGCGAAGGCTTCGATCCGAGCCAGGTCGAGGATCCGTTGGCGCCGGAGAACCTCCTCAAGCCCAACGGCCGCGGCATCTTCTACATGAAGAGCTTCATGGATGACATACAGTACAGCCAACGACCCGGCGGCGGCACCGTGGTGACGCTCAGGAAGCGGATCGGCGACAAGGGGTCCGGCCGGGGTCCTGCACCAAGGAGGAATCAGGAGACATGAAGATCGACACGCGACATTCCGGCGGGGTCACGATTCTGGAGCCCAAGGGCAAGATCACCATCGGCGTAGGCGACGTGGCGCTGCGCGACGCCGTCGGCGAGGCGCTCGAAGCCGGGTCCAGGAACATCCTGGTCAACCTGGGGGGCGTGACCACCATCGACTCGTCGGGCATCGGCGAGCTGGTGAGCGCCTACACCACCGTGAGCAACCGCGGCGGCAAGCTCAAGCTCTACAACCTGCCCGACAAGGTCACCGACATCCTGCAGATCACCCAGCTCATCTCCGTCTTCGAGGTCTTCGAGGTCGAAGACGAAGCCGTCGCCTCCTTCAGCGCCTGATCTCCGCGCACCCACCTTCCCAGGGCTCCCATGGCTGACGCCCTGGGCTACCGCATGCCGCCCTCCGGGCTCCGGAGCCCCGCACCCGGCCGCCCGGAGCCCTTCCCCTCATGCGGGCTCAGCAGGGCGCTCGGGTACGGGCTTCAGCGGCCCTACTCCACTAT
The DNA here is from genome assembly GCA_036397835.1 of Thermoanaerobaculia bacterium. Taxonomy (GTDB): domain Bacteria; phylum Acidobacteriota; class Thermoanaerobaculia; order Multivoradales; family J023; genus DASWIG01. The sequence goes on along the minus strand of DASWIG010000811.1, from coordinate 1,337 downwards.
CGGGCGCATCCCGAAGCGTCTCGCCATGTGAGCCCGTTCCGCCGCCTCACTCGTCTCCCTTGGTATCGACGTCTGGGCTACGAACGCCGCTCTTCCTCCTTCGCCGCCGCGGCCTGCAAAGACATGGCGATGCTCGCGACGTTCTCAGCCTCATTCATGAGAAAGCCGCGAAGGCCTTTCAGTACTTCCTCGAAATCACGACGCATGAGACAAGCTCTCCTCCTGCACGATTCAAGCGCTCTCAACGTCCGAGTCGTCCGAGTCCAGATCTCCTGACCTACCCCCCGCAGAGCCTCAACACTCGCGGACTGGCCTTCGTAGGGTGCGGACCCAAACGTGTCCGGTTTTCTCTGCCTTCGGTGGCATGCTTAGGCCACCATGGCACCCTCAGCAGAACAAGTTTGGCTCTTCAGCGGTGAGGTAGACGACGGCACTATCCCTGTCGGCGACCGCTGCCGGATTCAGACGCAGAACGGCTACCGAGTGGTGACGGCCGCCGGAGTGGTGGTGGCCCACACGCCGTCGGCGATCGGATGCACGAGGCGCTGGCGATGATCAACCTCGTCGATCAGGGCTGGGCGAGGCAGCGGGAAGTGGCTCGGGCCTTCGGCTGCTCAGAGCGGACCGTGCGCCGCCACCAGCGACGCTTTGATGCGGGCGGGCTTCAGGCTCTCGGGCGCCCGAGCGGCTTCCCCAGGGGCCGCGCGCGGCTGCCGGCGGCACGTACCGACCTGGTCAACCTCTGGAAGGAGCAGGGCAGCTCCAATCGCGAGACCGCGCGCCGATTGGGCGTCACCGAGAAGGCGGTGCGCAAGCTGTTGCGCCGACTGGGGTGGAGACCGGAGTTGCCTGAGCAGCTCACCCTGGATCTCGATGGCGCCGATGTGAATCCGGCCCTCTGCGACCCGGCTCTCTTGGCTGAGGTGGCCCTACTAGACGATGAGAAGGCGCTCCCATCCGGCACGCCGGTTGCGGACTCAAACCTGTCCGCCCCTGACCGAGACGGCGCCGAGCCCCCTACCCTTCAACCCACCGGCGAAGCGGTCCAGGAGGAGGTAGCGTTGGGGCAGGGCTTCGCGCCAGATGCGGACCCAAACCTGTCCGCTCCGGCGTCCGAGAGGTGGCTGCCCCGCACCTTCGACACCGATCCAACGGATCGTCGCGTCGACCGTCTGCTCGCCTGCCTGAATCTGGACCTGCTGCGCGAGAAGGACCAGGGCTATGTGGTGGGATTGAATCGACGCCGCAACGCCAAGATCTGCGAGTATATCGAGCAGGCCACGGGCGAGTGGGCCGAATGTCCCGTGGGTATCACGGCCGCCGAGAAAGCCACCCCA
>DASWIG010000810.1:0-8245 GCA_036397835.1 Thermoanaerobaculia bacterium | reverse complement strand
CCGCGACGGCCGAGCCGTCGGCCGGATCCGCTACGGCAATCCGGAGCTCATGGAGGCGCTGAACCTCGCCGACGGCCTGGCGCGTTCGCCGGCGTCGATCGCCAGCTTCCTGGAGGCGGCGGGAGCCCCGGCGCTGGAGCTGGCGGGCAAGATCCTGGTGCGGCGGAACCCTCACCCCGGCCCCTCTCCCAGGGGGAGAGGGGAGTCGAAGCACCTTCCCATTCCCCCTCTCCCTCTGGGAGAGGGGGTTAGGGGGTGAGGGTTCACGGCGTGGGCACGTCGGGCTCCTCCAGCCCCGGCTGGACGATCTCGCGTCCCGCCGCGTCCTTGGCCTCGCGCACCATCCGGCGCACGTCGGCCAGGAGCTGGCGCGCGTCGTAGACGATGCCGTCCTTGATCGTGTACTTCACGCCCCCGACCCGCACCACCTCGTTGGCCTCGTTGACTCTCAGAGCGCCGGTGCCGTAGAGCACCTTGAAGTCGGCGAGCGGGTTCTCCTCCACGACCACCAGGTCGGCGAGCTTGCCCGGCTCCACGCTGCCGATCCGGTCGTCGAGGCCCAGGGCCTCGGCGCCCGCCAGCGTGGCGGCGCGGATCACCTCCAGCGGGTGGAAGCCCGCCTCCTGCAGCAGCTCGAGCTCGCGCACGTAGCCGAAGCCGTAGAGCTTGTAGATGAAGCCCGCGTCGGAGCCCGTCGTCACCCGGCCGCCGCGGTTCTTGTACTCGTTCAGGAACCGCATCCACAGGCGGAAGTTGTCGCGCCAGGCGATCTCGTCGTGGGTGGTCCAGGCGAACCAGTAGGAGCCGTGGGCGTCGCGGTTGGGGCGGTAGAAGTCCCACAGCGCGGGCAGAGTGTACTCCTCGTGCCATTCGGCGCGGCGCGCCCGCATCAGGTCGCGGCTCGCCTCGTAGATGGTCAGCGTCGGGTCGATGGTGAAGTCGAGCGCCAGCAGCTCGGCCATCACCGCTTCCCAGCGCGCGCTGCCCGGCGCCGCCGCCTGGCGCCACAGTCGTCCGGCTTGGCCGAAGCGGTGCTGCTCGTCGTTGTAGTTGTAGTCCACCGGGTAGTCCTGCACGGTGCGGTCGTCGAAAAGGGCTTCGGGCAGGCCGTACCAGTGCTCCATGGTGGTCAGCCCCCAGCTCGCCGTGGCGAGCACGTCGAGGCGCGCCACGTCCATCTGCGCGTGGTGGCAGGCGCTGCGCAGGCCGCGCTCGCGGGCGGTCTCGATGGCCGCCTGCATGACGTCGGGGCGATAGCCGAAGAACTTGAAGCCGTCGGCCCCCTTGTCGGCCATCTCCCCCACCCACCGGCGGGCCTCCTCGGGGGTCACGAAGGGCTCGTCGCGGCCCAGGCCGAAGGCGACGTAGGCGAGGATGCGCGGCGCCGTGACCTCGTTCGCGGCGCTCCTGGCGCGGTGCTCGAGGCAGAAGTCGATCCCGTTGCCGCAGGAGGGGTCGCGGATGGTGGTGATCCCGTGACCCATCCACAGCTTGAACACGTACTCGGCCGGCGTGCCTTGCTCCTTGCCGCCGATGTGGCCGTGCATGTCCACGAAGCCGGGCAGCACGTAGAGGCCCGTGGCGTCGATCTCGCGGCCGCTCTCGCCGAGCTCGGGCCGTTTCTCGGGGTCGATCTCGACGCCGGGGTTGCCCACGCTCTTCACGTCGACGATGCGGTTGCCCTCGACGACCACGTCCATCGGGCCGCGCGGCGGCGCGCCGGTGCCGTTGATCACCGTGGCGCCACGCAGGATCAGACGCGGGTAGGGGCCCTCGCCCTCGGCACGCGGCGGCGCCGGCGGAATGCTCTCCTCGTCCTCGTCCTGCGCGCCGAGCGGCCCGGCGAGGAGAAGGAAAAGGAGGGACGCCAGGAGGAGGGACGCGAAGGCGGCGGTTCGGGGCATCTCGGACTCCGGTCAGGAAGCTCCCGATGGAGCGGGTTCGAGGGATGACGCGATTCTCTATCAGGCGAGCCGCGGCGTGCAAGAGCCGCGGCGAGTAGCCCATTTCAGGCCCACTTACGCCGCGATTCCGACCGCCGGCGCCCGGCCTGTGGAAAAGTCCCGGCGCGGCCGGCGGCGGCCGGGCGGAAATCTGGCGGAAGTCGGCCCGGGACGCGATTTTTACCGCTAATTGTTGCAATATAAGGACTTGATGGAACTTGCACAAAGGACCGTGCAAAGTGCATCGGAACCGCATCCGGAGCGGGCCGCCGCCGTTCCGGCGGCGAGTTTTCCACAGGGTTGTCCACAGCTCCTGCGGAAAGTCGTGCGCGCCGTCGTCAACGGCATTCCGGGCCCCGGCTGACTAGATCCTGCGTGCCAGCCCCCGGCTGGGAGTGAACTCGATCTCCCCGAACTCGCGCTCGAAGGCGCGGCTCGGGGCGAACTGGATATCGGCTTCGGCTCGGGCGTCGTGGGACGGGTCGCCGTCGCCCTCGGCGTCTGCCGCCGCGCTCTTGAGGCGGAAGGTGCCCACGTTGGGCAGCCGGATCACGCTGCGGGCGCGCAGCTCGTCAGCCATCATCTCGGGCAGCCAGTCGAGCACCCGCTCGGCGTAGCTCTTGCTCAGCTTGAGGTCGACGCTCATGTCGACGATCAACTCCTCCTTGTGCTTGGAGGCGCCCGGGTCGCTCTTCTCGACGGCGTAGGGCAGCTTGACCTCGTGGCACTTGGAGCGGTACCGCGACACCTTCTCGACCTGCTTCAGGAGCGCGTCGCCGTCGATCTGCACCAGGCCGCGGAACGAGGCGTAGGGAATGCTGCGGTAGAAGGGATACGGTGCCTTGAACGTCACCATGGCGCCGCACCGCCGTTCGCAGGCGCGCAGCGTCGCCGGCGCCGGCGCGACGTCCTCGAGCAGCGCGGCCGCCTCTTCGAGCGCCCGCCCGTACTCGCCGCGCCCGTGCGGGCGCGCCTCGAACCGCAGGTCGATCAAGCGGGCCAGGGCGTCGACGAAATAGAACGACGGCCGCCCCGATTTGTCGGGCGAGGTCCGCAGGCCGTCGACCGGGCACAGCCGCGGCTCCTCGAGCCGGGTCAGGGCGGTCGAGAGCACGAGCGCGCTGGCGCCCAGCGCGTCGCCGTCCGCGGGCACGAAGAGGTCGCGGAAGAAGCCGGCGAAGGTGTCGAGATCGCCCTGCCAGTCTTTGAGCCGGAACGGCAGCGGATCGTCGGGCGCCCGCCGGTGCCAGAAGTCGGCCATCGTCTCCGCGCAGTGAGGGCCTTTCTCGCCGTCCCCGAGGGCGTGGCGGCCCAACCCGGCGTCGCGGCAGCCCGCCAGGATCGCGGTCAGCTCGTCGTAGTCGGCGGAAGCGAGCACCAAGTCGACGCCGGTGAGCACGTAGTAGCCGAAGATCACGCCCCGGTCGGGTGCCGTCATGCCGTCGTGGTGGGCGAGGAAGACGCGGGTGCTTCCGCGGCGCGCCCAGGCAGGCCAGAACGGCACCTTGCGGCAGCATCCCCGTGCCTTCACTTCGTGGAGGTAATCCTGGATGGTGGGGTATGAATGGCCGACCCAGATGAGACAGTCTTGATAGGACATACCGGCACCTCACTACTGGTGCGCCAACCAGGATAGCCCTCGGGATCGACGGCCGGACCGTCTCTTAGGGTGGTTCAAGACGCATGGAGGGATAGGGGAGGAGGTGTTGTGCTAGCGTCGAGCGATGCTGCGGCCCCTTCGATTCGCCTTGATCTTCGCCACCTTGGCCTGCGCTCTCGCCTGCGCGCCCGAAGAGGCGGAGCGTGGACCGGCCGCGGCGGCGCCGGCGCTGCGCGAGGTGCCCGAGCCCGACCTCGCCGCGGCCGCGGACGACGTGCGCGCCCAGATCGAGGGCGAACGGGCGCGCCTCGACGAGCTGCTCGCCGACCCCGCGTCGCCGCCCGCCGAGCGGGCGCAGGCTTGGGGCGATCTCGGCCTGCGCTACCTGATCTACGACTTCCTAGAGGCCGCCGAGGCCGCCTTCGTCAATGCTCGCGCGCTCGCTCCCGGCGACTTCCGCTGGACCTACCTCGCCGGCTACCTGAAGCTCCTCCAGGGCCGTGTCGAGCCCGCCGTGGAGCTCCTGGAGGGCTCCCTGGAGCTCGCCCCCGAATTCCTGCCGGCGGTGCTGCGGCTGGCCCGCGCGCGTCTCGAGCGCGGCGAGACGGCGGCGGCCCGCGAGCTCTTCCAGCGGGCGCTCGAGCTCGACCCGGCGTCGGCGGTGGCATTCGAAGGGCTCGGCAAGGCCGCCGCCGCCGAGGGCGACGCCCGCGCGGCCGCCGACTACTTCGAGCAGGCCCTCGCCGAGGCCCCGCAGGCCGACAGCCTCCATTACGCCCTGGGCCAGGCCTACCGCGACCTCGGCGACCTCGACCGCGCCCGTTACCATCTCGAGCGCCGGGGCGAGTCGGTGGTGACGGTGCCCGATCCGCTGCTCAATCCGCTGGCGGACCTCGGCGCGGGAGCCCAGTTCTACCTCATCCGCGCCGCCGAGGCCGCGGAGAAGGGCGACTACGAGACGGCGGCGGCGGCCTACGCGCGCGCCGTGGAAGCGGATCCCGAAGACTTCAAGGCCTACCGCGGCCTCAGCTACGCGGTGGAGAAGCTCGGCGACCTCCGCGGCGCCATCGGCCACCTGGAGACCGCGCTCGAGCGGGCGACCACGGGCGAGCCCGAGAGCGACCGCCGCGAGCGCGCGGAGATCCGCCACGTCCTCGGCGGCCTCGCGGCCTTGGCCGGCGACGACGCGGCGGCGATCGACCACCTCGCGCGCTCCCTCGAGCTCGCGCCCGAGCAGACGGCGGCGAGGATGAAGCTGGCCAACGCCCTGGCCCGGACGCGGCGATTCGAAGAGGCCCTGGAGCACTACGACGCCCTGCTCGCGTCGCACCCGGAGCTCGCCGGCGACCTCTACTCGAGACGCGCCACGACGCTCGTCAACCTGGGCCGCCGCGACGCCGCGGTCGCCGACTTTCGCCGCGCCGTGGAGGCGGCCCCCGAGGACGCCAAGCTCCGCCTGCTCTTCGCCGAGGCCCTCGAGCACCTGGGCGAGACGGGGGCCGCGGCCGAGCAATGGGCGGCGGCTTCGCGGCTCACCGAGGACGACGCCGAGCGCGCCCGCCTGCTCGCCGAGGACGGCCGCCGCCTGGTGACCCAGGGCCGCTACGAGGAGGCCATCGCCCAGCTCGCCGAGTCCCTGCGCCTGGCGCCGGAGACGCCGGCGGTGCGCGTCGAGCTGGCGTCGGTGCTCGGCCATCTCGGGCGCTTCGACGAGGCGATCGTGGAGTTCCGCAAGGTGATCGAGGCCGAGCCGCGGCACGCGGCGGCGCGCCGCGGCGAGATCGTGGCGCTCTTGCTCACGGGCCGCTACGGCGAGGCGCGGGTGCGTCTCCAGGAGGCCCTACGCGAGTTCCCGCAGGACGCCCAGCTCGCCCACGTGCAGGCGCGCCTCCTGGCCACGGTGCCCGACCCGCGGGTGCGCGACGGCCGCCTGGCGCTCGAGATCGCCCGCCGCCTGGCCGCCGTGCGCGAGGATCTGCGGGTGCGCGAGACGCTGGCCCTGGCGCTCGCCGAGGCGGGCCGATTCGACGAGGCCGTGGAGGTGCAGCGCGGCGTCGTCGGCGAGGCCGAGACGCGCGGCGACGCCGGCCTCGTGCGCGACGTGCGCGCCAAGCTCGAGGCGCTCGCCCGCGGCGAGGCGTGGACGGCGGCGTCGGCCGACGAGATCCTGGCGGCGACGCTGGGGGCGTCGTGATGGAGAAACCCGAGTCCTCAGTGGGCGGTGAAGGGGTTCGTGGTCAGGTAAAATCCCGGGATCGAGAGGATTCACTTGGAAGTCGTCAGGATTGTGCCGCAAGCGCGTGATTCTCGTTCAGTGAGTACTCGTGCTAGAAACGCTGGCATCTTACTCGTCGGCAATGTAGGCCGCTAATTCTTCGTGGACAAAGGCGAGGAGAGGATCGAGTCGGATCGCTTGGCGGTAGCTCTTTTCCGCCTCAGCGAGTCGTCGCTGAGCATGAAGAACATTCCCCAGATTGTAGTGGGTATCGGAGTCTCTAGGATTGTTGAATCGCTTGCCGGAGACTCTCCTCCGCTTCGTCAAGTCGTCCCTGAGCTTGGAGGACAACACCCAGGCATTTGTGGACAAAGGCGAGTTCTGGATCGATTTGTATGACCTTACGGTAGCTCTTCTCCGCCTCGTCAAATCGTCCCTGACTCTCTAGGAATCTGCCCAGGAAGTTATAGGGCGCGATGTCGTTGGGATCGATTTGTATGGCCTTACGGTAGCTCTCTTCTGCCTCGTCAAATCGCCCCTGACTCTCTAGGAATCTGCCCAGGAAGTTATAGGGCGCGACGTTGTCGGGATCGATCTGTATCGCCTTGCGGTAGCTCTCTTCCGCCTCGTCGAGTCGCCCCTCACCCTCTAGAAAGTTGCTTAGAAGGTTGTAGGACGTGACGTCCTTAGGATCGATCTGTATCGCCTTGCGGTAGCTCTCTTCCGCCTCGTCGAGGCGGCCCTGAAGCTGGAGGACGAGGGCCAGGTTGATGCGAGCCAAGACGTACTTGGGATCAAGGTCGATCGCCCGGTGGGAGCTCTCCTCCGCCTCGTCGAGTCGCCCCTGACGCCGAAGGAGCATTGCCAGGTTGTTGTGTGCTATCGCATTGTCCGGGGCAAGTCGGGCTGCCCAACGGAGACTCGCCTCCGCCTCGTCGAGGTGTCCCTGAGCCTGGAGGACGAATGCCAGTTCACTGTGGGCTACGGCTTGTTCGGGAGCGAGCTGGACCGCCCGGCGGTGGCTCGCTTCCGCTTCCTCGAGCCGGCCCTGAGCCTGGAGTACCCTACCCAAGTGATTATGGGCCAAGGGGTACTGGGGATCGATCTGGATTGCTCGGCGGTAGCTTGCTTCTGCCTCGTCGAGGCGGCCCTGAGCCTGGAGTACCCGACCCAGGTTGCTATGGGCTACGGCGTGTTCAGGATCGAGCAAGGTCGCCTGACGGTGGCTAGCTTCCGCTTCCTCTAGGCGCCCCTGGGCATGAAGGACAAATCCCAAGAACACATGAGCTTCCGTGTAGTCGAGTTGGAGCTGAATTGCCCGACGGAAAGCGGCTATAGCTTTCTCAGGACGTGCCTGAGCGAAGAACAGTGCGCCACTTGTTCGGTAGACTGCTGGAAGCGCGGGAGCATATTGGCGGGCTTGCCATATGAGGCGACGTGCCTTCTCATGCTCGCTCCGGTCCTTGGCGAACTCTGTAATCGTCGCTGTTCCCGGGTTTCCTCCGAGGATGTCCCAAGCTTGATCAAGAAGGCGCGTGGCTTGAATCTCCCTGGTCGTTGCGGAGTGGTGGCGGCCTTCGATGAAGTTCCACACGCCAAGTGCCGCGCCGATAATCGCAAGGGCGAAGGTTACCCGCTCGGCCGCCCATTTGAAGGTCTTTCTTGAGGTCGCGGATTCAGCGCCTTCGCAGGGTGCCTCAGCTGCTACTGTTGGCCGTGTTCCCTGGCGCTCGCGGGCGCCGGCATCGAACTCGACCGATTGGGGCGGGGTCACGTCCGTTTTGTGGAGCGAGGGCTCGTGGTCAAGTTCGTTGTCTACGGCGGGATTGTGGCCTGCATTCATTCTACCAGAATAGCACATGAACGCCGGGAGAGAGCGAAGCGCAACGGAGGAGGGGGGAGGCGTCGCCGGATCTGGGCGATAGGCAAGTTCGCGGCTGCGATCGACGAAGGAGCAGGTAATAAGCGCCAAGACGCACGCCCCGGAGCGGCAACTTCTCGGCCATGAACTTGTCGACGAGTTCGGCGACCGTCCGGCGCTCGCCTTCGCGGCCCGGGAATACGGCCGCTCGTGAATCGCCGCCTCCGTCTGCTGTCGTCTTGCGCCCGTCTTGCGGCGGGAGGTAGCCGACAGCCTTGGAGGCGGTTGCTCGTTGACCTCCCGGCGCGGGGCGCCCGTCCGCCCGATTTCCAGTCGACCAGAGATCCAAATAATTGAAGTGTCAGAATTCGAGCCTCTCGTTCGTCTACACGGGGTTGTGGATCGTCATGGGGACGATCCTCAGCTCTCGAGGAGGACGGATGAAAGGCGAAGACGAGGTGTCCAGCGACAAGCTCTTCAAGACGGCGATCCGGTACTTCCTGGGCGACCTGCTCGAGCTCGTCGATCCTGAGCTCGCGGCGGCCCTCGACCTCACGGCGCCGGACTATCTCGCCCCGGAGGTCTTCAAGGACTTCCAGAAGGCCGGCCACCGGGTTCCGGACGTG
>DASWIG010000809.1:0-20601 GCA_036397835.1 Thermoanaerobaculia bacterium | reverse complement strand
GGCCCCATAGAGCTGGCTGCGCGACATGGAGAGCCGAGCCGCCAGCGCTTCCGCCGCCTCGAACAAAGGATCGGGAAGGGAGATCGCGGTCTTCATACGCTGAGTATAACGGGAGTATAACCAGCCTTCAAGCCTGCCAGTACTCCGCGTAAGGGGCTGGCGCCGGAGCAGGCGAGCTCCTCGGCCGTCTCGCCCGCACCGCGGTGGTGTCCCCTCCGGACCTCCCGCTGGCACCGCACAGCTCCAAGGCCCCCAACGTGACGGCCCACAGCCAGTTGAGCTCCCGGCTGGCCCGTCATAGCCGGCAGGGACGCTGACTCACCCCCCGCTCAGCAATGGCCTGATCGGGACGCTGCTGGCCAGCGTCCACGGGTGAGGCGTCTCTTGCCCGCATGAGATCGACCGCCTTCGTCGCCTCCCGAGTCTTCTCCCGCCTCCGATACGCCCGATTCTCGCCTCTGACCGTCATACGCCGACTCGCTCGACGAGATCTCGCTGGAAACCGGAACGCCATGCCGGCTGTAAGACGCTGATTCTGGGGAAGTTGTAACTGTCTGTCAATATACTCCTGGGGAAGTTATACGTGTCTGTCAATATACTTCCGGGAGCTGATTCTGGGAAGTTATAAGTGTCTGCGAACACTATTCCGCCGGCGCAAGACTTGCCAGGATGCCACATCCGTCCGAATGCCTCGCTACACATCGCTACGCAATCCCAACTTGCCCTTTATTTCATTCAGGTTGTCTTCTATTCTGCTGACAGTTTGTCTTATTTCCTGCATTTTATCGTTCTCAAAGAACATGGAGCCCGTGAACGTATCATCTAGGGCGCCGAATACCGCCGGTTTCTTTGACAACGCATACCGAAAGATACTCAATTGCCTATTCGCCTTTTCGATGGTCTCGACAAGGTACTCATAAAACTGATGGCGCATCATAGACGATCGGAGCCGCCTCCTCTCGATCATGATCGCCTGCATCGACCACTCACACATCAACAGGGACAGCAAGCCAATGTAGAATAATATTTGCTGAGATAACACGATAAATTCGCCAGCAACCTGAAAAATATTCCTTTCAGACAGAATTGACAGAGATAATGTGATGGCTGAGAATATAACCAATATAGCTAGAATGCGGGTGCCCGCATCCAGACGGTTGTAGTAACTATAATGGTCCCTCTGAAATCGAGTCTTCAATTCAATTAGTCTGCTGATTGCCATCCCATAAAAGACAATAGACGCGAAGGAAACCTCGGGGAGGAGCCAGAAAGAGCCAATTGCCCCGCCGGACGCTGAAGAAATGAGCAGAAGAACGCCGAGAGGCAAAACCGTAAACGCAACATCTCGCATAAGCACATTAGTTATTGCTTCCTTGGCAATATGAAGTCTCGAACTCAGGGCACCGCTGTGCTTGTGCCTGTAGTCATCGACGCGTATGGCGCCATCCGTATCCGTATAGATATCTTGGTCGGCTTTCATCTTCTGATCCTGTTCTCTTGACTCTATGAGATGACGAAAACACTTCGCCCTCTGCAAGTCCAGGACAGTACAGGAGCACGCTTCAGGCTGTCAAGCATTCGCCGGCTACCTGATGAGGGTAGGTTCGCTTCTTGTGTCTGCCCCACGAGGTAGTAAGGCCGGCTCCGCGGCACGGCGACGGCGGGGCTCAGGCGCTGAAACCGCGTGAGGGACGGCCCCCGTCCGGAACTCGCCGCCCGGGTCCCCGGAGCTGAGGGTGGCCGAAGGTCGTCGATGACGCGGCGCGGAACTCGTCCTGGGTGTCGCGGGAGGCGATCCCGGTCGTGGAGGTTGGAGGGAGGGTGTGGTCCCGGTCGCCGGACAATCCTACGCGACGGCCCACGGTCAGTTGAGCTCTCGGCCGGCCTGGCCATAGCCGGCAGGGATGCTGACTCGACTCACCCCCCGCTCATCAATAGCCGGATCGGGACGCTGCCGGCCAGCGTTGTAGCCGCCCTGGACCTGCCCGCGGCGAAACTCGGCGTCAGAATTCGAGGCTCTCGTGCGTCTTACAGAACTTAGCTCGCTGCGCTCGCGAACGGTGATATCCTTGCTCTGCGCAACAAGCGGAGCTCCGTGTAGGGCAGGCTCCGCCTGCCGATTCACGCGATCCGTGGCAGAATCGTCAGGCGCAGCCTGACCTCACGTAAGACGTCTATTTTCAGATAGTTGTGCAGTTTCCGAGACGTTCCCTTTAGAACGACTTGGTGTGCCCGGATCGCCGGACGGTGGCGATCCGCGCCGATCCGAGCCACCGACAACGTGGAGGGCTGGAGATGGACGACGAGTACCGTCAGATGGTCGCGGATCTGATCGGGGAGATCGAGGTGGAACGTAGACAGAAGCGCGAAGGGGGTCCGGTCGCCGGCGTCGAGGCGATCCTGAGCCACGCCCCGACGTCCGAAGCGGTCGGCGCGGCCGATGTTCCATTTCCGGTCGAAGGAAGCGAAAAAGAGCTTGTGGGGTGAGCTCGAGGCGTTCATGGAGGAGTACCGGTCGGCCACGAACGCGCTGGAGGCGGGGGAGATGGAAGCCATCGATCGGTTCCCGGAGGAGTGTTTCCGTCCGCACCTGGGGATGCCGGCACCTCCGCGTCCGCCGTCACCGCCGACGCGGCCTCCGGAGATCGAGGAGTCCGAGGAGGTAAAGCGGGGGGTCGGTCGGGGACCGATCCCGATGGAGGAGGTGGGAGGGAGGGGTGGACCGGGTCGCCGGACCATCCCACGTGACGGCCCACAGCCAGTTGAGCTCCCGGCTGGCCCGGCCATGGCCGGCAGGGCCGCTGACTCACCGTCGCTCATATCTGGCCTGATCGGGACGCCGCCGTCCAGCCTCCACGGGTGAGGTGTCTCTTGCCCGCATGAGATCGACCGACTTCGTCGCCTCCCGAGTCTTCTCCCGCCTCCGATACGCCCGATTCTCGCCTCTGACCGTCATACGCCGACTCGCACTACGGGGACCTCGCTGGAGGCGATACGTCAGGTCGAGCGTAAGTCGCTGATTATGGGGAAGTTATTAGTGTCGTCAACATACCTCGGGGTGGACCACAGGGCTCGACGGGCGACGCCGACGGTTCCAGTTTCGAGATAGGACCACCCCTGCCTCGCCGTTCCTCCAAATGTCGTCCTCCGTTTCCGATCATTCGGTCTCTGCGATTGCTTGCCTGCGGCGTCAGAATCGTGTATCCTCTGGAGTGACCGCCAAAGACGGATGGCCTGTCGGCGGCTCTGGAAGGGACTGACTTTGACTCTGAGATCGGCTCGTCTGCTCGTCTGGGAAGTCGCGCGGGAACTCGCCCGCTCGCTTCACTCCACTGAATGCCATATGTGCCGTGGCTCAATACAGCCTCCGCTGTTGCAGGTTCCGCATGGCCAATTACGCCCGATCTCGATCTGCAAGTCCACGACCCGCCGCCGAAGACGGCGGGTCACTACGAACGGGTCGCGATTTACGACTGAAGCTCGCGGATATCCGTCATCGGAGGAGCGATAGGTGTTGCCAATTGTGTCTCCCAACCAAGCGGGCGTGAAGGGTCGCGCTCCGGGCACCGCAGAGGCGCAATCTGGTCGCGTGAGCTCGGGGCCGATGGATAGTGTCAGCATTCAAGAACTCGGAGACATGGGCAATTCCAAGGGCGAAGTCCTTGATCAGCTTGGCGAGGTGAAGGATTTTTGTCGGTATCTTTATGAGGAAGGACGCCGGCCAGCAGCAGCGTCAGCAGCGTCGCCAGCAGCAGGGGCAGACCCGTCAGGAGGAGCTTGAGCCAGGTCCGCCGGGACTCGCGACCTGACTCCCGAAGAGGCTGATTCTGGGAAAGTTAGAGACGTCTGTCAACTCAATCCTGCTCAGGTGTGTCTCTTGGCGGACGGATAGACTTTGTGTTTCGGGTCCCACCAGATCAGTGACAAGCAGTTGCCATCCAAGATTCCCCAGACCCTTTCCTTGCCGGAGAGACGGAGGCAGACGAGCTGATCGATGTCGCTCTGGCCGATGTCCTCTAGCCGCTCTCGTGCTTCCCTGCTGAGCTTTCCGATCTCGACGGAGTGGTTGTGCTTCTTGGCGACGACCAGAATCTCCGACCAGGTCATGCTCTCGAAATCGCAAAGCTTTTTCGGACGTAGAGGAGCGTCTTCCCGTCGATCTCGTGCCAGCCGAACGGCACGACGAGATCCATGAGCGTCAGACGCCAAGCTGGCCGGAGCTGCATGAAGTCCGGAACGGGCTGCGCTCGTGGTTGCTTGGCCGCGTTCGGCTGCTCAACCGCGACAGGCCGCTTCTTCCTGCGGACTTTGGCCAACGGAGCAACCTTCGCGAAGGGGCTCAGGAAAGGGAGGAATAGTACTCTGCCATGGCGGCGTGGGTGATTTCCCGCGAGCCGCGCTCACCGGGCGCCAAGCCGGCGCGAGCGTCCCGCCACGGCGCTTCGAGATGGGTGAGGTCGCTGAGCCATTGGGAGCTGCGCCCGCCGTAAAAGTCCAGGACTGCGTCAACCGTCTCCCGTTGCTTGTCGGTCAGCGCGTCGCCTCGGCCCCGACGCCAGCTCGAGACCTTGAACTTGCCGCGGTGAGCATCGTAGAGCTCGCGGACCACCGGGCCGTTGGCCCAGGCTTCGACCCTCTGCGGGAACAGCGGCGCTTCGTCCCAGACCAGGGACCAGGCCTGAGCGTAGTAGACCAGCTTCTGGAGCTTCATGGTGGTCATCTCGCCGGAACGCTCCAGAATGTAGGCGGCAACGTCGTGCACGGTGGCCATCCCGCTTCCTCCCGGTCAGGATTCTACCACACCACGACAGCACGACAGCAGACTCGGGCTGCCGCGCTCGACGGCGAGGATCGTCCGGTTGAGCTCCGCGATCTGCGGCGCGAGGTCCCGGGCTTCGATCCCAAGCCTTTTATTTTTAATGGGTTGCGCTCCATGGACTCCCGTTGCCATCGACTTCTGGCAGTTGCCGAAAACCGTTCGCGGGCGTTGCCGCCGCCTCCTGGCAGTCGCCGAAAACCGTTCGCGGGCGTTGCCGGCGCCTCCTGGCAGTTGCCGAAAACCGTTCGCAGGCGTTGCCGCCGCCTCCTGGCAGTCGCCGAAAACCGTTCGCGGGCGTTGCCGGCGCCTCCTGGCAGTCGCCGAAAACCGTTCGCGGACGTTGCCGGCGCCTCCTGGCAGTTGCCGGAAACCGTTCGCGGCGCTCATGAACGTGTCCGTGCAGTGTAGAGACCCGGTTCATGGAGCTCATGGACGGCATCCCGCAACCGCCGACAGCGGTTCATGGAGCTCATGGACGGCATCCTGCAACCGCCGACAGCGGTTCATGGAGCTCATGGACGGCAGGTGGCAGGGGCCGGATCGCCTGCCGACTGCGCATGAGTTCCTGAGCAGGCGGCCGGCTGGAAGACCTGAGGTCCGGTTTCGGTCCGGGGAATCCTGGCCAATCGCGCTCGCTCTCAGTCGTCGTAGTGGCCCCCGATGGCCATCACGAAGATGTTCTCTTCGTCGAAGCGGTAAACCAGGCGGTCGCGTTGGGAAAGCCGGCGCGACCAATACCCGCTGAGTTTGTGCTTGAGAGGCTCAGGCTTGCCGGTGCCCCGGGCAGGATCACCGCGCCGCATCTCTTTGAGCTGGCGCCGGAGCGTGCGCCGGCGGCCACGTCGCGCAACGCCACGTCACGATTGGCGTGCTCGGTAACTGCCTTGCTGCCCGGCGGCAGCGCCTGCAGCTTGCCGAACGGTGCCTTCTGCCAGTTGTCCACCGGACGCAGGAGCACCGGGATCACCCGCGCCGTGCCCGCCTCGTGACGCTCCATGGCCCGCGTCATCTCTTTGCTCCAGCAGAAGTCCGAGGCGATGAAGTCGGGCGAGATCAGCAGCAGGATGACGTCCGCCTTCTCAAGGCGTCCGAAGATCTCGGGCGACCACTCCTGGCCGGCCTGGATCTCGCCGTCCCACCAGGTGCGGATCACTGCCTGGCGCTTGAGCAGCGCCAGGTGGACGTCGAGCTCTCCGCGGAGGTCCGCGTCACGGTGAGAGTAGGAATAGAAGACGTCGAACGTATCCCTCCGGTCCATGGGTCCCCCCGGTCGGTAGGGGGTCAATCTATCATGGACGCGGACGGGGTGGCCGGACCTGCCGATCCGCGGCTTTGCCGCGGGAATCCCCCTGCCCCCCTTTTTCAAAGGGGGGTGAGGGCCGGCTCGCTGACGCCTCGCGCGTGCGCGGACGCACGCCTCACCCGGATTCGCGCCGAGCCGAGGCGCCAGCGAGGAGTCCCGTAGTGGTGATGACTTGAATCGGAGTCCGACTGCGGGGGTAGTCGGGGATGCTACGCCGGCGGATCCGGCCACCGCTCACGCCGGCACCAGCTCCAGCGTGGCCTGCGCCCGCCGCGCCTCGGCGAATCCGGTGACCCACTTCTGGGACGCCTTCGTGTCGTACTTCTGGGCGTAGGCCCGGGTGACGGCGTCGCGCAGGCGCTCGCTGCGGGTGTGGCGAGCGCTGATCGCGACCTCCCGGTCGCCCACCTGGAGGCTGCCGACCGGCTCCTTGCGGAACGCCCGGTACCACCCGGTGGGCTTGTCGTTCCAGGACCGGACGTACACCCGGTTGTCGACGACGACGACCCAGACGCCGGTGTAGCGGTGCTCGTCGCCGGAGCGGACTCCGAGGATCTTGGCCTTGTCGAGAGCCTCCAGGAGGGAAGGAGGGAATCGGTCCTTGGCTGCCACGTCGTGATCTCCGTGCGTCGTGATTCTACGCCGCGGACGCCTGGATCGGTTGAGCGGGCCCGGCCGGTGTGACAGCATGAAGGCATTGACCGAAGGTGACGTCCATGTCCACCGCCAGCCCCACTGCCGAGTCGCCCGTCGCCCGTCGCCGGGACGGGATCCCGCCGCTCGAGAACGGCGATCGGCTCACCCGGGCCGAGTTCGAGCGCCGCTACGAGGCGATGCCGGATCTGCGCAAGGCGGAGCTGATCGAAGGAGTCGTCTACATGCCCTCTCCCGTCCGCCTGCGGCGCCACGGCGAGCCGCACAGCCTGGTGATCGGCTGGCTGGCCACCTACAAGGCCAGGACTCCGGGGTTGATCCTCGGGGACAACGTCACGGTCCGCCTGGACCTCGACAACGAGCCGCAGCCGGACGCGTTGCTCCTCGTCGATCCCGCCCGCGGCGGCCAGGCAGGCATCAGCGACGACGACTACGTCGAGGGGGCTCCCGAGCTGATCGCGGAGATCGCGGCGTCGAGCGCCAGCTACGACCTGAACGCCAAGCTCCACGTCTACCGCCGCAACGGCGTGCGCGAGTACGTCGTCTGGCAGGTGCTCGAAGAGAAGCTGTGCTGGTTCGTCCTGCGCCAGGGGCAGTACGAGGAACAGCCGCTCGACGGCGGTCTCTTGAGGAGCGAGGTCTTTCCGGGATTGTGGCTCGACCCGGAGGCGATGGCCCGGCGGGGCGACCTGGCCACGGTGCTGGACACGCTGCAGAAGGGGATCGCTACGCCGGAGCACGCCGCGTTCGTCGAGCGGTTGGTTTCG
Organism: Thermoanaerobaculia bacterium; assembly: GCA_036397835.1. Lineage (GTDB taxonomy): Bacteria > Acidobacteriota > Thermoanaerobaculia > Multivoradales > J023 > DASWIG01. The sequence continues at coordinate 13,058 of DASWIG010000809.1, read as the reverse complement.
TCCCGGTCCGGGTGACGGCTGCACAGTTCATCCCCGATCATCGCTACCTCTAGGTCGGTGCTTTTCATCGGGTGCCGGCACGTACGGTGCCCTCAGCTTCCCATCGGGAGTATGGATGCCGGCAGCTACAGAGAGGGCCAGTGCCTCCTGCGGTGACATCGTCTCCAGCTTTTTCATCACTCGCCGGTGAGACCGGGCATTGGCATCGGGCGGTGGTATGAAATCGTGGTGGCTCATTCGCGAGGGCACCCGTCGACCGCGGCGATCCGATGTCGAACGATCTATCGCGCCGCCACGGCAAGCTCCCTGGCGGCCCGCTCCGGACTGACACGCTTCGTCGTGTCCTCCTCCGGCTGGATGACCAGCGAAGCGTGGAGCGCGTCGAGGATCGGCTGCAGGTTCTGCAGGGAGAGCTCGGACCGGCTGGACAGGACGCGGCTCAGGTGAGCCGGGTCGACGCCGGTCTCGTTGCAGAACCGGTACCGAGAGCCGTAGCGCTCTTCGATCAGGTCGGCGAGGTAGTCGCGGTAGTCGGGCGGCGCTACCTTACCCTGCACGATGCCAAGCCGGGCCTCGAGGTCCTGGCAGATGCGGTAGGCGGCGGAGCCCTCGGAGAGACCCACGGCGCTCAGCTCGCTGGCCCACCAGCTCGCGAAGGCGGACCACTCGGGCGCGACTTCGTACTTCTCGTGGACGGCGCCGAGGAAGTCGCGCTCGACCTGGCCGAGCTCGCCGAGGTCCAGGTGGCGGCCGGTGATCGTCCGGTACGTACGCTTCTTCATCGGTGGTGGCCTCCAGCCGTCGGGGGCGGCGCTCGACCTTGAGCCCGAACAGGCCCTACAGCCGCCTGGCCACAGCGGCTCGGTCGGCAATCGTCGGCGACACCTGGAATACTACCGGCTGCCGGGGTTCGGCGTGCGGTGGAAGGGTTCCCGTCCAGCCAACGCCGTGCTATGATGAAGCCAACGCCTCTCAGGTCTTCGGTTCTCTCCCCGAGGATCTGAGATGGTGGAGCGACAAACCATGCCCACGACGCTGACAGCGCGAGGAGCGGGACGTCCTCCTGGCAGAACCTGCGGTCTTCTCAAAGGAAATTGCCAACTATCAATCGCTTCCCTATCAATATCTGTTCTTACCTGGCCACCTTATCTCCTCCATTGCCGTAGTATACGATTCCAAAACCGATACGCGGTTGAGCCCAGTCAACGAGAACCTTTGGCCACAGCCGAGTGCTCCAGATGAAGCAGAGGACAAACACGAGCATGAAGGACCACGAAGATGAGCAACGTGAAAGACGCAACGGCGCAACCACTTCACAGCCTGAGAATTGAGAGCGCAACTTTGCGGGGAAACAGCGCAAAGCCGCCACCTCCCAGCCGACTTCCCGCCGGCAAGGCACCACCACCCCCACCGACTTCTGGGAAGAAAGAGAGGTAAGTCCCCGCCGGTTCGCCGAGATCACGAGTTGCTCGAACAAGACCGTGAAGTGTGAGCCTCGCTTGGCCCAAGGCACCTCAACCAGTTCCGTTTCGTTTCTCGCGTCCTTCCCATCAGGCCAAACGCGTCAGGGATTCCGGCGTGAGCTGGTAACGGGCGCGGACGCCCTCCGCGAGGAAGCCCTGACGGTGTCCTGCATACTCCGTTCCCTTCCGCCGTCCTCACCCGCCGAAAGGCGTCTTCGGCCGGACCCGCGCGGCTGAAGCGGTCGAGCCCGTGCTCGACCAGGAAGACCGCCTGGGTCTGCTCCACCAAGTGCTCCGGATCGAGTTCCACCCGGGTCAGGCCGAGCTGTGCGGGCAGCCTGCCGTAGCCGTAGCTGGATAGCGGGCGAGCAACTCGTCGACCTCCGCCCAGACCTCCTCGTCGTCGACCACGTCCCCAGCGGCGACCTCCCTGAGGCCCTCCAGAACCTCACGAACAACCTCGCCTTGCTCTTCCATTTCGTCGAGCATTCGGGGAGGCACCAAGACCGCGGTCGCTTTCCCGTTCTGCGTCACCACGACGGGACGCCCGGTTTCTGTCGGCCGGTCAAGCCACGAAGCGAGATCCTCTTGGAGCTCTTGAACCGGGACCAAGTCTCTGGACAACAAGGGATGTCTCATGGTGTCTCCTCGACCGAGGAGTCTACACGAGGCTGAGAGCGTAGCCAAGCGGAGGGCTGTTGATCAACCGAAGCACGCGATTCGTCCCCGGCGGCATGCCCGAGCATCCCCGGATCCCATATGATGGACGAAGAATGAGACGTCCGCGCCGGCTCCCCGCTCTTCCCGTCCTCCTGGGCCTCCTGCTCCTGGCTCTCGCCCTCGCCGCGCCGGCCGCCACGACGCGCAAGGAGCGCAAGGCCGAGGAGAAGGCGCGCGAGGAGGCCATCGGGAAGCTGCCCGAGAAGTACCGCGACTGGCTCCACGGCGTGCGCCTGATCATGTCCGAGGAGGAGCTCGACCTCTTCGTCGCCCTCGAGAAGGACTACCAGCGCGACGCCTTCATCGAGCGCTTCTGGGCGGTGCGCGACCCCATCAAGCGCACCGCCCGCAACGAGTTCCGCGACGACTACGAGGCCCGCCTCGAGTGGGCCAAGCGCTTCAACTACGACGACCGCGCCCGCATCCTGCTCCTCAACGGCATGCCCACCGAGCGCTTCGAGCTCGACTGCACGCCTACCTTCTGGCCGCTCGAGGCCTGGTACTACGCCGGCAGCGACCGCTCCGGCTCCGAGTTCGTGCTGCTCTTCTACCAACGCGGCCGGGGACGCTTCCTGCTGTGGGACCCGTCCATGGGCTACGACGACCTCTACAACGTCGTCGGCAGCGTCGGCGGCGACTCGATCGACGACGCCTGCAAGCTCGAAGACGCCGAGATCCTGCGCGCCGCCCTCGCCTACCTGGTGGCGAGCCAGGGCAGCGCCATCGGGGCCTCGCTCTTCCTCCACCGCATCCAGGAGCCGCCGGAAGCGCCGGAAAAGGAGTGGGTGACCACTTTTTCCACCTACTCGACCGACCTGCCGGACGGCGCCGCGACTTTCGCGGCCACCACCGACCTCGCCTTCCCCGGCCGCCACCAGAGCCGCACCGTGCTCCAGGCCACCGTGGCGGTGCCGGCCGCCGAGGTCGTCCTCGGCGAGCTCGGACCCGCCAAGGCCTTCAACCTGATGCTCAACGGCGAGGTCCTGCAGGACGACGAGCTCTTCGAGAACTTCCGCTACAAGTACGACTTCCCCGCCGCCGAGGTCGCGGCCGAAGGCGCGGCGACAGACGGGGACGCGGCGAACGGGGACGGTGCGACGCTGCCGCTCGTCTTCCAGCGCTACCTGCGGCCCGGCGACTACCGGCTCATCGTCAAGGTCGAGGACCTGAACGGCGGCGGCTTCTACCGCTACGACGCGCCGGTCACCGTGCCCAAGGTCGAGGCGGCGCCGCCGCCCGCGCCCGACGACCCCGAGACCGCGCGGATCCTGGCCGAGGCCAACGCCGCCATCGCCAGCGGCGAGAACACCATCAAGATCGTGCCGCCGATGGGCGACTGGCAGACCGGCCTGGTGCGCGTCGACACGCTGTCGACCGGCGAAGGCGTCGCCGCGGTGGCGTTCATGGTCGACGGCCGCCAAGTGCTCACCAAGCGCAGCCCGCCGTTCAACGTCGAGCTCGACTTCGGCGACACGCCGCGCGCCCTGACCCTGCGGGTGGAGGCCCACGACGCCGCGGGCGAGACCGTGGCCAGCGACGAGCTGCTCCTCAACGCCGGCCAGCACCGCTTCGCCGTCCACCTCTCGGAGCCGCAGCCCTCCAAGACCTACCGCCGGAGCCTGCGCGCCTACGCCGACGTGTCGGTGCCCGACGGCGAGCTCGTCGAGCGCGTGGAGTTCTACTTGAACGAGACCCTGGTCGCCTCCGTCTACCAGCCGCCCTACGTCCAGCCCATCGTGCTGCCCGACGGCGAATTCGTGGCCTACGTGCGCGCCGTGGCCTACACCCCCGACGGCGCCGCCACCGAGGACGTGGTCTTCATCAACGCCCCCGACTACGTGGAGAACGTCGACGTCGACCTGGTGGAGCTCTACACCGCGGTGCTCGACAAGCAGGGCCGTCCGGCGGAGGGCCTGACGCGCGGCGACTTCCGGGTGCTCGAGGACGGCGTCGCGCAGGAGGTCCTGCGCTTCGAGCAGGTGCGCGACCTGTCGATCCACGCCGCGGTGATGCTCGACGTGTCGGCGTCGATGAGCGAAGAGCTCGCGGCGACGCAGGCGGCGGCCCTGTCGTTCTTCGAGCAGGCGGTCACCCCCAGGGACCGCGCCGCGATCATCACCTTCAACGACCACCCCAACCTGGTCACCAAGTTCACCAACCAGCTCTCGACGCTGGCCTCCGGCCTGGCGGGCCTGCGGGCCGAGCGCGGCACGGCGCTTTACGACAGCCTCGTCTTCGCCCTCTACTACTTCAACGGCATCCGCGGGCAGCGGGCGATCCTGCTGCTCTCCGACGGCAAGGACGAATCGAGCCGCTACGAGTGGGACGACGCGCTCGACTACGCGCGCCGCGCCGGCGTGGCCCTCTACGCCATCGGCCTCAACCTCAAGGGCCAGGACGCCGACGCCAGGAAGAAGCTCGAGCGGCTCGCCGAGGAGACCGGCGGACGTAGCTTCTTCATCGAGTCGACGGAGGAGCTGCGGCCGATCTACGAGACCATCCAGCGCGAGCTGCGCTCGCGCTACCTGCTCGCCTACCAGTCGAGCAACGTCAAGGGCAGCAAGGTCTTCCGCACCGTCGAGGTCGAAATGGCGCCGGCGGGCCTGGAAGCGAAGACGATTCGGGGCTATTATCCATAGGATGCGGCACGCGGGACGCAGCACCAGGCGGCCGGGACGATGGGCGCTCGCCGCGCTCCTCCTGGGCCTCGCGCCGCCGGAGCTGCCCGCCGTCGAGGGCGTGCCGGAGAGCCTGCCGCCCCGCTACCAGCGCTGGCTCGAGGACGTCGGCCTGCTGATCGGCCCGGTCGAGCGCGACGCCTTCCTCGGCATCGCCGTGGACTACCAGCGCGACCACTTCATCCGCCGCTTCTGGCAGGTGCGCGACCCCTTCCCCCAGACCGCCGTCAACGAGTTCCAGAAGAGCTGGGAGCAGCGCGCCGAGTCGGCGCGGGAGCTCTTCGGCGGCCTCGAGGGCGACGGGCCGCGCATGCTGCTCTTCCTCGGCGACCCGGCGCGCCGCGAGCGCCTGCTGTGTACCGAGGTCATGGAGGCCCTCGACGTCTGGTACTACCCCGACGGCAGCGACCGCATCGCCGGTTACTTCACCGTCGTCTTCACCGGCAACCGGATGGGCGAGCGCTTCGTCAACTACCGGCTATGGCAACCGAGCTTCGGCCTGCGCCAGCTCGTCAACGCCACCCACGCCAGCGCCGCCCGGGCCGGGGAAGCGCCCCTCGGCAGCGACCCGGCGCTGGCGCGCTTCATCCTCGCGGAGTGCGTGCGCGGCGACGACATCCTGTCGGCGCTGTCGACGGCGCTCGACGCGGCCAAGCTCGAGCGCTTCCTGCCGCGCCCGAGCGAGGAGTGGGTGGCCGCTTTCCAGGCCCGCTCGACCGACGTGCCCGAGGGCGCCGAGCCGCTCGCCGGCGAGCTCGCGGTGAGCTTCCCGGGCCGCCACCAGAGCCGCACGGTCGTCCAGGGGATCGTCGCCGTGCCGCGCGACGCCGCCACGGCCTCGAGCGAGGGGCCGCCCTTCTACAACCTGCTGCTCGACGGCGAGGTGCTGCGCCAGGGGCGGCTCTTCGACACCTTCCGCTACCGCTTCGACTTCCCGGCCGGGCATACCGCCGAGGTGCTGCCCCTCGTCGCCCAGCGCTACCTGCGGCCGGGCGACTACCAGCTCATCGTCAAGGTCGAGGACGTCCACTCGCGGCGCGTCTTCCGCCAGGTGCTGGACCTGACCGTGCCGGTCTACGACCCCACCGTGGTCGACAACGCCGTCGTCCGGGACGCGGTGACCGCGGACGCCGTGCCCCTGGCCGTCGCCGCGACGCCGAGGACGCTCGACGTACCGCGTCTGCTCGAGGAGGGCAACCGCTCGATCTCGACCGGCGACCACGCCATCGAGATCCTGCCCCTGTCCGGGACGCTGTTGGTGGGCAAGGTGCGGGTCACCGCGCGCGCCAGCGGCGAGGGCATCGTCCGCGTCGCCTTCGAGCTCAACGGCGTGGCGCAGATGCGCAAGGCCCGGCCACCCTACAGCGTCGAGCTCGACCTCGGCGCCAGGCCGCGCATCCACACGCTGCGCGCCGTCGCCCTCGACGCCGGGGACCGCCTCCTGGCGGTCGACGAAGTGATGATCAACTCGGGGCCGCAGCGCTTCGCCGTCCGCCTCATCGAGCCGCAGCCGGGCAAGCGCTACACCCACAGCGTGCGCGTCCACGCCGAGGTCGAGGTGCCCGAGGGCGACCGGCTCGACCGTGTGGAGCTCTTCCTCAACGAGACGCCGAAGGCGACCCTCTACCAGCCGCCCTTCGAGCAACCGCTGCTGCTCGAGGAGGTGGGCGACTTCGCCTACGTGCGCGCCATCGCCTACCTCGCCGACGGCAACTCGACCGAGGAGGTCGTGGTCATCAACGCCCCCGACGTGCAGGACGTGACCCGCGTCAACTTCGTGGAGCTCTACACCTCGGTGGTGACCAAGAAGGGCGAGTTCGTCGACGACCTCGCGCGCGAGGAGGTCAAGGTGCTCGAGGACGGCGAGGCCCAGGAGATCCGCCGCTTCGAGAAGGTGAGCGACCTGCCGATCACCGCCGGCCTGATGATCGACACCTCGACGTCGATGGCCGATTCGCTGCGCGACGTGCGCCGCGCCGCCCACCGCTTCCTCACCGACGTGCTGGCGCCGCGCGACCGCGCCGCGGTGATGACCTTCAACGACGCGCCGCGGCTCGTGGTGCGCTTCACCTCCGACACCGAGGTCCTGGCCGGCGGTCTGGCGGGGCTGGTGGCGGAGGGCGAGACGGCGCTCTACGACAGCGTGATCTTCGCCCTCCACTACCTGAGCGGCAGCGGCAAGCGCGCCATCGTCCTGCTGACCGACGGCGAGGACTCCTCGTCCACCTACTCCTTCGAGGACGCGATCGAATTCGCGCGCCACACCGGGGTGTCGATCTACCTGATCGGCCTGGGCCTGCCGTCGGACCCGCAGGCGCGTTCCCAGGTGCGCATGCTGGCGACCGAGACCGGCGGCGAGACCTACTTCATCGACCGGGTGGCGCAGCTCACGAAGGTCTACGAGTCGATCCAGCAGGAGCTGCGCTCGCAGTACCTGATCGCCTACCAGTCGTCGCGCCCGGCCCGGGCGGGCGACGACTTTCGCCGCGTCGAGGTGGTGGTGGACCGCAAGGGCGTCGAGGCGAAGACCCTGCGCGGGTACTACCCATGACGTCCTCGCCTCGCCGCCGTGAGATCGCCGAACGTCTTCGGGATGGTGGAAGGGGCGACGGACTTAAGTACGATCGAGTCGCACTGCATAGGCGGGACCTTCTGCAGCTGCGTTCTTTACTGTATAGCGGAATCCTGGCCAATCCCTTTTTGAAAACATCCTGTTGATCTCCTGGATGCCGTGTTTATTCCCTGATATGGTGGAAGTGAAACTCCCTACAGTGGGCTCAACAAAGATATCATAAACCAACTCGTCAATCACACCTTGAGACTCGAACCCCCAGCCGAACTCCTCGCCACCACCAATGAGGCGTCGACACATCGCAGGCCACTTAAAGGAGACATCCAGGCTTCGAGTCTGATCCGGCTCAACTCGCGGCAAGAAAAAGATGGCCAGGCGCTTTTCACGTGGCCCATCCTTGAAAAGTTGATGCGTCACACTTGTCGCCCGATCTATGTCCTTAATCTTGAATCCTATTTCCTCCAGATACTGAACTGGAGCAGCGTCGCCTTCGGCGTTGAGCGCGACAACAAAGAAATCCAACGGTTCACGATCTGCCCTGATTCTATAGTGAAGGCTGACCTCCCCATCTCCTTCTCTGTTGATATGAATCTCGCATCTGAAGATTTCTATCTTGTAAACCGGTCTGCGTTTGTACATTTGATTCACTATCAAAGACATGTTATTTACCGAGTTTCTTCTAACCCTCTGCAGCAGAGATAGCTCGCTTTCTAGTTCTGAGGATGGTGGCTCTTCCTTTGCGCCGATACGAGACGAAATGACAACATACACTCCCGCGGTGAGAAGCACTATGAATATCGCGAGGCTCCATCCCCATTGGGCTGATAGGAGGTAGTTGCCCTGATATAGTACACCGGCTGGCTCGGGTACCATTCCTTCCGACAATCGCTGGCGAATGACATTTGAGAGCCATTCGATTCTTGTGATCAGTGCAATGATAGTTGCTATTCCAAGCACCTGAGGCCAAAACCTCCTAAAGAAGCTCGAGATGTCACGTTTGGTGGGCATAGTCATTCTTAGGACTCCAGGATCATAGTGAAGAGATACAGACCTGCCTTCCCGCGGCTCCAAGTGCCTCCTGCTGACCGTCGACCGTCTTCGGACATCCGGGCCACACGATCAAGTCCCTCGGCCTCTTCGCCGGCCCGTCTGGCACGATTCTTGCTCCTGGCCGATGCCTTGGGAGAAGGTCGAACCTCCCGTAGGATCTGGTATACTGAGATAGAACTGACTGGGCGAGAACAATCGGAGATTGGACATGAGTAGCTCTTTTCACGGCAGCCATGACCCTGGCTTCTAACTTTCCTCGCGGAAACGCAGTGAACACCAATAGACCGTCGGATGCCATTCTGGCACGATCCGCTCATCCTACCACACTCGAGAGGTAGAATTTACCTCCAAGAAGCTCACGAACGCCGGGCGGCAGACGGCAGAACCGATGATGGAGCGCAAAGGCGTCGAGGAGAAGACCCTGAGCGGGCATTATCCCATGGCGGGGTCTCCATGACGGTGCCAGCGCTCGTCCTCGCCTCGGGCTCGCCGCGCCGCCGCGAGCTGCTCGAGCGTCTGAGCTTCCGGTTCACCGTGCGTCCCGTGGACCTCGACGAGACCCCCCTCGACGCGGAATCGCCCACCGACTACGTTCTGCGTCTGGCGCGGGCCAAGGCACGGGCGGCGGCGCGGGCCGGCGAGCTGGTGCTGGCGGCCGACACCACGGTCGTCGAAGGCGGCGAGCGGCTCGGCAAGCCGGACGACGACGACGCGGCCCGGGCGATGCTCACGCGCCTCTCCGGCCGCGAGCACGAGGTCCACACCGGCGTCGCCCTCTGCGACCTCGACCGCGGCCTGCAGATGGCGGTGGTGGAGACGACGCGGGTGAAGTTCGTCGAGATGACTCGGGATGAGATCGACTGGTACGTCGCCACCGGCGAGCCCTTGGACAAGGCGGGCGCCTACGCCGTCCAGGGTTTCGGTTCGCTGTTCGTGGAAGCGGTCCACGGCAGCTATACCTGCGTCGTCGGGCTGCCGATCGCCACTACGTACCGGCTGCTCAAGAACGCGGGGTACCAGTTGCCGAATTTGCCGCGGTGTTGCGAGGAGAAAGAGGTTTAGTACGATTCCTGCGATCCCGGCGTCTTTATCTGGGTGATCCTCCAGGAGGACATCGCGGCCAGCCGGCGGGTTGGGCCTTACGGTCACGCCCTCGATGCGGTTCGAGGAGACCGCGCTCTCGATCAGGGCGTGCTCGCGGAGCACCTTGAGCCGCTGCGGCGACTGGCGGGTGAAGAGCTCCTGCTTGCCGCGGGCCTCGCCGAGGTCGGCCAGGTACCACGCCGTGATGAGAGGGACGCTCTCGGGTCCTGTCGCGAAGAGTCTGAGGGTGTTCATGCCGGCAGGGGCATAATACCCTCACTCCTACCCTGACTTGGGGGTACTACCCTTACTGCCCGCTTTGGCCTTGAGCTCGTCCAACAGAGCCCAGCCGAAACTCCCCGACCTGACGGCGGACCGGATCGCCGCCACCGCACGCCCTACCCCCCGAACTTGATCGGGTCGCCGAGGGCGTCGAGGGAGAAGTTGGCCATGATCTGGTGGCCGTTGAAGTCGAGCACGCGAATGTCCTCCTCGTGCTCGAGGTCCTTGACGATGTTCTGGAAGGAGTGGGCGTAGCGGCTCTCGACCGCGGTGAGGTCCACCTCGTAGGCGATGAACTTGTCGATGCCCTTGTAGCGGAGCTTCGCGACCAGCCGCTCGTCGATCAGCTCGGGATAGGTCGACAGCACCAGGATGGGACCGGTGCCGGTGAAGAGGAGGTAGGCGCGGGTCGCGGTCTCGAGGCTCATGCCGCTAGTTTCTCACGCCCGGCCCGGAGCCGCCACGCGCGCGCCCCGCCCGGCCGGCCGACGCGGCGCGCCCGGCCCGCGCGGCCCACCCGCCTCACCCACCTCACCCGCCTCCCCCCCCTCACCCCCCTTACCCCTCTCCCCAACACTCGCCCGCAGCGCCGCCACCCGCCGGAGCAGCGCGGACGCTGCCCGCGGCCGGCCCCGGTCGGCGGCCAGCGCCGCCGTCCGCTCGAGCAGGCGCGCCTCCTCCAGGGGCTCGGCCGAGCCGGCGGCGAGACGCGCCGCGGCGACGGCCAGGGCGGCCTCGGCGGCGGCGTGATGACCGCGACGGCGCAGCGCTTCGCCGACGGTGCTCCAGGCGTGGGCCGCCAGGTCGGCGATCAGGATCCGGCCGTAGAGGCCGGGGTCGAGGCGCTCCACGGCTTCGGCGGCCAGCGCGGCCAGCTCCTGCGCCCGGCGGGCGTCGCCGGCGAGGCGCTCCTCGGCGGCGGCGATCAAGCGCTGGCAGAGCGACCAGGTGCAGGCACTCCGGCGGTTGCGCAGGATCAGGCGGCACCGCGCCGGCGGCTGGGCGAGCAGCTCGGCCGAGAGCGCTTCGGCCGTTGCCCGCTCGGCGGCGAGGGCTGCTGCCCGCCCGGAGACGCTTCATCGGGCGCCGGCGAAGGCGCGGTCATAGGGATTGGCCCGCCGGCGGCCGGCGAAGGGGAGGAGGCGAGCGCCACCGCCGTCGCCGGGCTCGCCCGGGCCGGCCGCGCCGGCGGCCGACCGCGCCACCGTAGAGCGCGGGGCGAGAGCCCTCCTCGAGACGAAATCGATCATGACGACATCCCTCCGGAGCGCCCTCCAATTCAACCGGCGGCCGGCTCGTCGCCCGTGCCATCGACGCCACGGGCGTGGAGCCGCCTCGAGAGGCGACTGGCGCGACGCGCCCTCAAATTCGTTAGTTCTGTGAAGATGAAAAAGCGGGACAAAACGGCCCGCGGGAGCGGCCGCGCCCGGATGATACACTGCCGCCTCCATGAACCGCCCCACCTCCGGGGCGGCACCCGAGAGAGCCTCGAATGAAGAATCCGACCCCACCTCTCCAGGTGATCTTCGAGCCTACGCCGGAGATCTTCGCCACCGACGCCGCCGGCGGCTTTTCGTTCCCCTTGATCGCCGCGGGCCAGGCGCACATCGACACCGTGGCCTACGACGAGCTGCGCTTCGTGGTCTCGCTCTGGCACCCCTCGGGGCAGAAGTCGATCGACCTCGACCGCGCCTACGTCGAGCTCCAGGCCGCCTTCGACGGCGACGAGGACCACTGGACCAAGGTGGCCGAGATCGAGCCGGTGGTGCCGGCCTACAGCGGCGCCGACAGCTTCGACGGCTGGATCGTGCTGCCGATCCTCGCCAGCGGCTGCTCCTTCGCGCTGGTGGGGAGCGGCTTCGAGCCGCGCTCGCGACTGCAGATCCGCTCGCACGCCTACCTGGTCGCCTAGCACCGCGACGAGCGGGGGGCGCCGCCGATGAGACACCACGATTTCCTGGCCCGCCTCGCCCAACGCTCCGAGCGCAAGATCGTGCTCCTGGTGCTCGACGGCCTGGGCGATCTGCGCACCGCCGAGCAGCCGGCGACCGCCCTCGAACGGGCGGTGACCCCCCACTTCGACGCCCTGGCGACGCGGTCGGCCCTCGGGCGCATCGTGCCGGTGGCCCCCGGGATCACCCCCGGGAGCGGCCCCGGCCACCTCGCCCTCTTCGGCTACGACCCCACCGACCCCGAAGCCGACATCGGCCGCGGCGTGCTCGAAGCGCTGGGCCTCGACCTGGAGATCCGCAAGGACGACGTCGTCGCCCGCGGCAACTACGCCACCACCGACGCCGCCGGCCGGCTCACCGACCGCCGCGCCGGCCGTCCGCCGACCGCCCAGAGCCGGCGCTTCGCGGCGGCGATGCAGGCGGCGGTCGACGCCGACCCGGCGCCCGGGGTCGAGGCGACGATCGCGCCCGGCGAGGGGCACCGCTTCGTCCTCCTGCTGCGGGGCGAGAGGCTGTCGAGCGCCATCTCCGACACCGACCCCCAGGAGCTGGGGGCGGTGCCCCTGCCGCCGCGGGCCGCCGACGGCCCGGCCGGCGAGAGTCCAGAGGCCGCGGCGACGGTCGAGAAGCTCCAGCACCTCATCGCGGTGATGAACCGGGCGATCGCCGGCGAGCCCAAGGCCAACCGGGTGCTGCTGCGGGGGTTCTCGCGGCTCCCGCACCTGCCGGCGGTGACCGACCTCTACCGGATGCGCTGCAGCGCCTTCGCCGGCTACCCCCTCTACCGCGGGGTGGCCACAGCCTGCGGCATGAAGCTGGTCCGCTGCGGCAAGCAGGTGGGCGAGGTGATCGCCGCGGTGGCCGAGCGCTGGGCCGACTTCGACTACTTCTTCCTCCACGTCAAGTACACCGACATGGCCGGCGAGGACGGCGACCTCGCCGCCAAGGTCCAGGTGATCGAAGAGGTCGACGCGGCGCTGCCGCGGCTCCTCGCCCTCGGCCCCGACGTCCTCGCCGTCACCGGCGATCACTCCACCCCGGCGCCGATGAAGCTCCACAGCTGGCACCCGGTGCCGGTGCTCCTCGCCTCCGACCGCTGCTTCGCCGACGACTGCCGGCGCTTCACCGAAGGCGAGGCGATCCGCGGCCACCTCGGGACCTTCCCCGCCTACCAGCTAATAGGGCTGCTGCTGGCCAACGCGGAGCGGCTGGCGAAGTACGGGGCTTGAGAAAAAAGAGCGCCGCTGGCGCCTGGGGG
>DASWIG010000808.1:0-4284 GCA_036397835.1 Thermoanaerobaculia bacterium | reverse complement strand
GGCCCCCGATACGCCCCAGTCCGGCCCTGGACCCTCCTACACGGACCCATCCGACGAGAGCTCGCCGATCGGCGAGTCGCAGCGACGGGCGTAAGTCGCTGAATCTGGGGAAGTTATAAGTGTCTGTGAAGACTATCAAGGCTACTCCCCTTGAAGAGCTGAGCCCCGGAGGACGAGTCCTCCGGTCCATGAGACTCGAGGCCGGGATGACGATCGAGGGCCTGGCGGGCCCCCAGGCTGCTCTTGGCGCCGTAGGGCTTGAACGACGATGACGACCGTCCCGAGCAACAATGGGCTAGAGTCCGCGGCGCCGGAGGGATTCCTGGCCGCGGGCCTCTCGGAGTTTCGGAAGACGCTCGTGAGAGAGACCGCCGAGCTTGTGGCAGAGATGGTCTCAGAGCGGTTGCTAGTTGAGATCAAGGCTCTGATGTCGTTGAGCGCGATCAAGTCGCCGGTGATCTCCCTCAAAGACTTAGCGAAGGCGGCAGGAGTAACGACGAGGACGATCTGGCGGCATATCGAGGAGCACCACTTGCCCGCGCCCGCAAAGGTCGGGGGCAAGTTGATCTTGGCAGGTACGGGACTTGATCACGTACCTTGGAGGCTCGACATGCGATGAAGCCCCGTGAGGCTCTCCAGCCTTCGCGCGTTGGCTCCGCGCATTCTCTCAACATCCTTTTCGATCGCGTCAAGTATGACGGGCGTCGCGGGTAGTAGCCCGGTCGGTCTTTATGCTCTGGTTAGCCACCTCGCCGCCTCGTCTACAAGTAAACGCACGGCAGGTGGTAGCCGAACCACCCGCCGAATGGTTGCGATTCCTCTCCTTTGAGCATCTTCATGGAATCCAGCCTCCTGTTCCCAGATCCCTTCTCGGAGAGGGAACGGACCAGTTTGGCACCGCCGATACACCTCATCTGCTGCCCTGAGAGCGGAAGCGCTTTTTTCCTGGCGGCGCCCTCCCACATGGTATGTTGCCACCGAGTAACTGTGAAAGATTTCGGCGACGTTCCAGGCGCTGACATTGGGATTGTTATGAAGAAGATGTCCGCCCTCGGTTAGCACTCTCCTCCTGTATCGCTGGACCAATGGTTCAAGTAAGTCCAGCGATTCGGCGTAGCGCCTCTCGGCTATCAGGCACCAGGCTCGTGTGTTCGCAATGCTGGCAGCTAAGTTTGGGGAGTTTGGGTTAACGCTCATGGAGTCTCGCAACATCGCCTCAGCGTCGGCCGTAAGACCTTCCTCCGCAACAACTCGAAGCGCCATACGACGCAGCAGTGCTGATTCTCGCACAGAATCCGCGTTGGTTCCACTCTGGGCATAAAGCCATGAAGCATCACGGTGCAGTCCGTGCTCGCTCAACAACCCCGCTAGATCGGCTGCGATGGTTCCTCCCAGGGCAGAGCTAATCAACTGCTCCCGCAACAAGGGGAGGATGTCACGTATAAGGCAATCGGCAATGAGTTCATAGTTTAGGGACTGACGTGCATAGTACAAGGCGTCGCTTGCCAGCGCGACTCGATGTTCACCCGCCCAACGCAGATAGCTTCGCGCTATAAAGTGAGCAAGCCTAGCGCAGCCATAAGCCTGCGGCGTGTGCCACCTGGCAAAATGCTGAGCAGCTTCCCGTATCAGATAATCCGGCTCTAGCTGAGCCGGAAGGTCGACATCGCGATCGAGGCGGCGAGTGCGTCGCGCGTCGCGGAGCACCGGGCAGTTCCAGTTGGCTCCCAACGGAATCAGGTTGACAAATGTCGTATTAGTGTCGTCGTCATCAAGATGATGGTACTCAACGTGCGTCGTACCGTCGATGATGCAGCGTGGCTCTCCATAGTAATTCTCTAGCTGCGATTTGCACCCGTGACTAAGCTTCTTGCGCGCCATCAGATCCTCCAAGTCTCCTCGCGTGGCTAGCGACGAGAATCACGGGCCACCCCGAAAGACCTTTGAACCCTCGCCGAAGGCGGAATCCCTTTCCAACCTGGATCGGTGATGAAGGCTATAGGGTCCCTTGCGTCTATTGGTCGGCCAGTCTGGCTCGCGGCTTCCCAGACGAGCAGAAGAGTCGATTTCAGAGTCAATGTCAGTCCCCCTTTGTCGCGCTGGGCGGTCACATCCGCGAGACTCAGCGGGCGAAGTATACACGATTCTGGCACTGGGGGCCAGAGCAAGCCCAAAGACCGCAGGATCGGCGGACGGAGCACGGCGCTTGGCTGGAGCGGAGAGGAGGGTGAAGCTGGAGTCGCTGGCCCCCAGGGAGCACGGCGAGCAAGCCGATCTTCGCCACGAGGTGCTTGAGGTCGGCGGCGATCTAAGCAGCGTCTCAGAGACGGAGGGATTGAACCACGGATCGAGGGCGCGAGTCAAGGGGTCCGCGCATCCTCCCGCAGAGTCCACGCGCCCCCCAAGGTAAGGTGACAGACGTTTCTTGGCCATCCCCTGATCTCTACTCCGGCGGACGCGGAAGGCCATGAGGTGCGCCCAGCGGCCGGGGCGCGACTCTAAGCGCCTGATAAAGAAGTACTTAGGCGCTGCCCGCTCCAGATCGTGCAGCGTTCGGAGCCATCACCGAGTCGGCCCTCCCATTTGACAGGATTCGCTGAATCGGGATCGCACAACGCCCGACCTCCCTCTTGACCTCCTCGGACTTCTCGATCTCGATCGGCCGCGCCGGCGGCGACGGCGGACCCGCTACTCTCGGGCATGGAGCGTCGACAGGAATGGACGTCCGCCCTCGCGGTCAAGCAAGGGATCGGCTCGGCCAGGAACTCCTGGCCGAGGCCCGCGCGCTTGCCCTCGTAGTGGGCAGCGGCCTCGCGAAGCTCGTCTTTGGCCTCGGGGTGGAAGATCAGCCCGACCACCCGAGCTCCTGCTCGATGTCGTCGAAGACCTGCTCGGCCGGGATCCCGTCAACGCGACCTTCTCTGTAGTCGCAATAGCGTCTCTTAGCCTCCGCGATCCAGGCCGGATCGATCTCGGGCAGTGCTTCCTCCTGCAGGCTCCGGAGAAGACGGTCGACGAGGGCTTCACGGTCCTCGGGAGGTAGGAGTAGGGCCTGCTCTTCGACTTTGAGGAGTTGGGCGCTCATGGGGTCGGTCCTCCTGCGGCGATTATACCCCACGGTCCCCCCTGACTAATCCAACCGCTTGCGGAACCTCAACGACGCCAGCGCCAGGAACGTGACCCCGAAGGCAGCCAGCACGGTGGCCTGGGGCCACAGGGTCTCGATGCCGGCGCCCTTGAGGAAGATCCCGCGCAGGATCTGGGCGTAGTAGCGCAGCGGCACCGCGTAGGTGACGCTCTGGAAGACCTCGGGCATGTTCTCGATCGGGAAGAGAAGGCCCGACAGGAATATCTGCGGCAGCATGAGGACGAACGCCGCCGTCATCATGGCCTGCTGCTGGGTGCGGACGACCGTGGACGTCAGCAGGCCGAGGCCCAGGGTGTTGAGGAGCAGCAGCATGGTCAGCGCCACCAGGAGCGTCAACGAGCCGCGCAGCGGCACGCCGAACCAGCCGACGGCGATGCCGACGACGATGAAGACGTCGATGACGCCGATCAGGCCGTAGGGCAGGAGCTTGCCGACGATGAGCTGCCACGAGCGGATCGGGGTGACGATGAGCTGCTCCATGGTGCCGATCTCCTTCTCGCGCACCACGCCCATCGACGAGAGCACCATGGTCATGACCATCAGCACCAGGGCCAGCACCGCCGGCACGAAGAACCAGCGGCTGCGCAGGTCCGGGTTGTACCAGACCCGCGGCACCAGCTCGACGCGCTGTAGCACCAAGCCGGACGCCGACTGCGGACGACGGCGCAGCAGCTCCTCGAGCCGCGACGCCACCAGCTCGGCGCTCGCCTCGGAGACGATGCGGGAGGCGTAGCCGAGGCCGATGCCGGCGGCGGTGGAGTCGCTGCCGTCGGCCAGGATCTGGACGCGCGGCGTGCGACCCGCGGCGACGGCCTCGCCGTAGCCGTGGCCGACGACGAGGGCGATCTGGGCGCGTCCGGTGACCAGCCAGGGCTCGACGGCGTCGACGTCGTCCTCGACGCCGGCGAGCTCGAAGTAGCCGGAGGCGGTGAAGCGGTCGACCAGGGCGCGGCTGGCCGCGGTACGGTCGCGGTCGACGAGCACGGTGGGGACGTCGGTGACGTCGAGGTTGGCGGCGTAGCCGAGGGCCAGGAGCTGGATGGCGGGGGCGATGAAGATGATCGGGATCATCTTCTTGTCGCGTCGGAGCTGGATGAGCTCTTTTTTGATGATGTGGAGGATCATTGCTTCCTTCC